>NZ_JBSFVA010000014.1:0-238779 GCF_053592075.1 Nonomuraea sp. NPDC002799 | reverse complement strand
CTCGGCGGGGGGGCCGGCGCGACCGTCGCCGGCTCCCCCGCCGAACGCCTGCTCCGGGTGTGGGGTGAGATCAGCCCGCGGCAGCGAGGACGGCGGTCCGTTCGCCGTCCGGCAGGCGCGGGCCGTAGGGGTCGCGGGCGTGCGACTCGGGCACGCGACCCTCGGCGGCGGCCAGCCACAACATGCGCTGCACGTAACCGTCCATGGGCTCGGTGAACGTGGCCAGCGCCAGCCGGTCGAGCCGCCCGGACGCCTCCTCGAAGGCCCGGAGATCGTGTCCCCTGAACGCCTCCAGGACGGCGGCCGTCACCCCCACCCGAGCCGCCGCGATCCCGACCAGCGCCGCCTCGGCCCCCCACAGCAGGGACGGGCCGAACATGCGGTCCTCACCGGTGATCGCCAGCCTGCCCGCCTCCCTCGTGAGCCGGATGGCGTGCTGGCAGCCCATCGCGTCCGACAGCAGGGCCGTCTTGAGCCCGGCGACACCCGGATGCGCCAGCAGCTCGCGCATCGTCTCGGCCGGGCACGGCCGCGTGTACAGGTCGAAGGCGATCATCGGCAGGCGGGCGGCCCGCCACACCTCCTCGTGCAGCGCCACCCGGTCACCCGCCGACGGGAACACCAGGATGCCTTCGGCGCCCAGCTCGGCCGCCACCCTGGCCTGCTCGGCCGGCTCCTCATCCGCCACCCCTGCGCCGGAGCCGCCCACCCCGACCAGTACCGGGACGTTCAGGGCGACGGCGCGTTCGATGACGGCCGCGCGGACGTCCGGGGCGAGGAACGGACCGCGGCCCGTATGTGCCAGAACGGCCAGGCCGGTGGCCCCGTCGGCCACCAGCCCGGCGAAGTAGCGCCCGACCACGTCCAGGTCGACCTCACCTGACCCGGTCATCGGGGTGGCCGCGGCGGCGATCAACGCGCCCCGGAGCCGATCCCGGAGATTTTGTGCCGAAATATCCACCCGAGAGAGCTTATTTCAGCCCGGTCATCGCGATGCTGTTGACCAGGTACCGCTGAAGCAGGAAGAACACCAGCAAGCACGGCACCACGGACACCGCCGTCGAGGCCATGAGCACGGAGAGCTGCATCTCCTCCGTCCGCAGCGTGGTCAGCCCCACGGTCAGCGTACGGGTGGCGTCGCTCTGCCCGACGACCAGCGGCCACAGGAAGTCGTTCCAGTGCCACAGGAACACGAACACCCCGAGCGTCGCCATGATCGGCTTGGTCAGCGGCAACACGATCGTCCAGTAGACCCGCCACTCGGACGCCCCGTCCACCTTCGCCGCGTCGAACAACTCGTCCGGCAGCCCCATGATGAACTGCCGCATCAGGAAGACGGCCTGCGAGTTGGCCAGCGTCGGCACGATGAGCCCCCAGAACGTGTCCACCCCGTCGAGGCTGTTGACCATCACGAACGTCGGGATGAGCGTGGCCTGGAACGGCACCATCATGGTCGCCAGGAACGTCCAGAACATCGCCTCCTTGCCGGGGAAACGTTTCTTGGCGAAGGCGTATCCGGCCATGGACGAGGTGATCAGGATGATCACCACGGAGACCAGGGCGTACACCACCGAGTTGAGCGTCCAGGTGACGAACCCGGACGACGACAACACCTGCGTGATGTTGTCCAGCGTGAGCGAGTCCGGCCACCGCGCCGGCACGGTCGGCTGACCGGCCGGCGACAGCGCCACGATGAACATCGCCACGAACGGGCTGACGGTGAGCAGGGAGAGCAGCGCGAGCAGGGCCGCCAGCGGCCATCTCGCCCGCCGGCGGCGACGGCGGGCCGCGCGGGCCGCCGCCGCGACCTCGGCGACGGGCCGGGACGCGGTGATCGTCATGTGTTCCCCCGATCCAGGAAGCGGCGCTGGATCAGAGAGACGACCAGCACGATCGCGAACAGCACCATGCCCAGCGTGGCGGCGTAGCCGAAGTCGAAGGACCTGAAGCCGTGGTCGTAGATGCCGTAGATGAGGGTGTAGGTGGCCCGGGCAGGGCCGCCGCCCGTCATCACGTACACCGTGTCGAAGGTCTGGAACGCGCCGATCGTCTCGATCACCACGACGAAGAAGATGGTGGGCTTGAGCAGGGGCAGCGTGATCCTGCGGAAGCGCTGCCACGCGCTCGCCCCGTCCACGGTGGCCGCCTCCAGGTAGGAGGACGGGATCGACTTCAGCCCGGCCAGCAGGATGAGCATCGAGTAGCCGAACCCCTTCCACACCGACACCACGGCCAGCGCGGGGAGGACCACCGAGGACTGCTCCAGGAATGCCACCGGGCCGAGGTCCGCCTTGGCCAGCAGGCCGTTGAGCAGCCCGTCGAACTCGTAGATCCAGCGCCAGATGATGCCCGCCAGCACGAAGCTGGTGACGTACGGGAGGAAGAGCATGCCGCGGAACAGCCCGCGCAGGAAGACCACCTGGTTGAGCAGTAACGCCGTGCCCAGTGCCACCAGCAGGGTGAGTGGCACGTAGATCACCACGTACACGAGCGTGACCCGCAGGCTCAGCCAGAAGTTCACGTCGTCGAGCAGCCGGGCGTAGTTGTCCGCACCGACGAAGTCCCACTCGCCGCCGATGTTCCAGTTCGTCAGGCTCATGCCCGCCGCACCCAGCGACGGGAAGATCCGGAAGATCAGGAAAAGCACCAGGACGGGCAGCACGAACAACAATCCGGTGACGGGATCGCGCAAACGTTTAAGCACCAGGTGGCTCCTTAATCGCTCAGCCGCCGCTGGCGAGCAGCTGGTCGGCCTCCTTGGCGGCCGCGTCGAGCGCGGTCTTGGCGTCCTCCTTGCCGAGCAGCGCCGCCTGGATGTGCGGAACGAGGAGGGCCATCACCTGACGGGCCTTCGGATGGGTGTCGCCGGGGAAGGCGTACTGCAAGGACTTGGCGAACTCCTTGGTGATCTCCGACTGCTCGGGCACGGTCACGTCCGTGCGCGCGGGGAAGAAACCGGACTCCTTGGCCAGCGCGGAGGTGACCTCGGGCGAGGCCAGGAAGGTGGCGAACTTCTTGGCGGCGTCCTTGGCCTCGGTGTGCTTGGCCAGCACCAGCGCGCCGGGGATGCCGAACGCGACCCGCTTCGTGCCTTCGATCGGCGAGCCGATGCCGACGTTCTCGGCGCCGATGGCGGCGCCGAGCTGGACGGCCGCGCCGGCGGTGGCCGAGTGGTACACGGCGGTCTTGCCGGCGGCCAGCGTGCCGCCCTCGATGTCGTTGGACTTGCTGGCGGTGTTCTCCGGCAGTCCGCCGGCGGCCTGCAGGTCGAGCAGGAACTGCAGGCTCTCCACGCCCGCCGGGCCGTTGAAGGCGACCGTCTTGCCGTCGGGGGCGAAGACGGTGCCGCCGTTGGCCCACAGGAACGGGTAGAAGCTCTGGTTGAGGCTGACCTCGGGCTTGCCCGGGTAGTCGAGCACCGCGATCTTGTTGGCGGCCAGCTTGGGCGCGGCCTCCTTGAACTCGGCCATCGTCGCGGGCGCCTTCGTCACGCCGGCGTCGGCGAGCAACTTCTTGTTGTAGATGGGCGCGGTGATCGTCTGGTAGATCGGGAGACCGTAGATCTTGCCGTCCACGGTGAGGGCGGCGAGCGAGTTCGGCAGGTAGGAGGCCTTGGCCGGGGCGACGAGGTCGTCGACGGCCTCGATCGTGCCCTGCTGGGCGTACTGCGGGATCTGGTCGGGTCCGAGCACGACCAGGTCGAAGCCCTTCTTCGAGACCAGCGCGGTGGTGATCTTCTCCTGGCGGCCCTCCCAGGGCTGCTGGTCGATCTTGACGTCGACCGTGGGGTTCTTGGCCTCGAAGTCCTTCTCGACCTTGCCCCAGAACGCCTGGTTCTTGGCCGCGTCCCCGATCACGGGGTACATCCACAGCGTCACGGTGCTCTTGTCCGAGCCGCCGCCGGATCCGCACCCGGCGGCCGTGAGACTCAGGGCGGCCGCAAGGCCGACTGCCACTGCCTTCTTCATCGGCGGCTTCCTTTCGAAGTAATACCGGTCCTGACCGAAACCTAGTGAGCGCCTCTTGGCCAGGTCAATGCCTGATACATGAACGTAACTACGGTCGAGCCCGGAATCGCCTCACCTCCTGAGCGACCAGGTCGGCGTGCTCGGTGGTGTAGTTCTCGTTCCAGTCGATGACGAGCAGGGTGCGGTCCACCAGCAGCTCGGCCTGCGGGCAGGAACGGGGGCGATAGCCGTCCAGGGGGTAGCGCGAGGTGCCGTAGACGGGCGCGTCCCACAGCGGCGCCCGGTTCAGCGGCTCGGCCAGATAGCCGGCCCGCGCGGGGATCCCGGACTCCGCCAGGTGCGCGGCCAGCTCGGGGGCGTCTCCGTCCGGGCACACGATCGGGAAGAGCCACCAGGCGTGGCCGTCCGGGCGCGGCAGCCGTACCCCTGACAGGCCCTTGAGGGCGTCGAGCAGCCGCGTGGCGGTGCGGCGGCGCGCGGCGACCACGCCGGGCAGCTTGGCGAGCTGGGCGCGGGCCACGGCGGCCTGGAGCTCGGTCATGCGGTAGTTGAGCCCGAAACCGGCGTGCGAGCGCCCGGCCGCGCGGTCCCAGCCCTTGTCCGAGAACAGCCGCATCCGGCGCGCCAGCTCGTCGTCGTCGGTGATCGTCACGCCGCCGTCGCCGCAGGTGATGTGCTTCCACTGCTGCAGGCTGAGGCAGCCGACCTCGCCCGTCGTGCCCGCGAGCCGGCCGTCCGGCAGCTCGGTCAGCCACGCCTGCGCGCAGTCCTCGATCAGGGTCAGGCCGTGCTCGTCGGCCAGCGCGCGCAGCTCGTCCACCCGGGCGGGGGCGCCGAACAGGTGGACCGCCATGATCGCCCGGGTCCGGGGGCCGATGAGCCGGGCCACGGCGTCCGGATCGAGATTGCCGTCGGACGGATCGACGTCGGCGAAGACAGGGACGGCGTTCTGCGCCAAGATGGGGGCCACGGTCCCGAAGTCGGTGATCGGTGTCGTGATGATCTCGTCGCCCGGATCCGGTGCCGCCGCCACGACCGACAGATGGAGGGCCGCGGTGCCGGAGCTGCAGGCGATGGCGTGGCGGGTGCCGTACACCCGGGCGATCTCGGCCTCCAGCGCCCGCGTCTCGGTCCCCCAGACGGAGTTGAGCATGCCCGAGCGGATCACCCGCTCGGCCGCGGCGACCTCCTCGTCGCCGAGGGTGCGGCCGTCGGCTTCGGCCATGGATGGGAACTTCACCGGAACACCTCACAAGGTATGATTGCGGTCTTGACCGAAATGAGCGAGAGGGGACGTGGGTGGGAATCGTCATCGGGGTCGTCGGCCCGCACGATCTGGTCGACGACGTCGCCGCCGTCTGCGAGGAGCAGCCGGGCGTCAGCGCGCTCCGCCTCGACTACGACCACGAGTCGCAGGCGCCCGCGATCGTCGAGGCGCACGCCGCCGCCGTCGAAGGCTGGCTGTTCACGGGCATCGTCCCCTACATGCTCTCCCGCGACGCCGACGCCCTCACCCGTCCCGCCGCGTTCGTCGACTACTCGGGCGCGACGCTGCTCAACGCCCTCGTCCGCCTCCAGCACCAGGGCGAGGACATCACCCGGCTGTCGATCGACACCCTGCCCGCCGCCGACGTGACCGCCACGTTCGCCGAGGCCGGACTGCCGTCCGGCGAGCTGCGCACGCTTCCGTACCGGCCGGAGATGACCTCCAAGAGGGCGATCGCCTTCCACCGCAAGGGGCCGGCGCACGCGGTGATCACCTGCCTCAGCTCCGTGCACGAGGCCCTCCGCGACGAGCTGCACGTGCTGCGCCTGGCGCCCTCCGTGCACTCCGTACGGGTGGCGCTGCGCCAGCTCCTGCTCACCGCCGAGGGACAGGCCCAGGAGGACGCCCAGATCGCGCTCGGGCTCATCGAGGTGGCCAACGAGGAGGGGCTGCTGCGCGAGGCGACCGCGCTCGGCGGCACGGTGGCGGCCTTCCGGGGCGGCACCCACCTGCTCGTGACGACCCGCGGCCCGCTCCACGACGCCACGGGCGGCTTCACGGGCCTGCCCATGCTGGCCCGGCTGGCCGCCGTCAACGACGTGGTACGCGTCGGTTTCGGCCTGGGCCGTAGCGCGGCGGAGGCGGAGAGCCTGGCCCGCCGCGCCCTGGCCAGAGCCCGGCGCATCGGCGACGTCGCCGCGGTCCTGTCGCTGCGCGCCGACACCGACATCGTGCTGGAGTCGGTCACCTCCGGGCCCGCGGGCAGCCAGAACCTGTCGGTCATCGCGCGGCGGGTCGGGCTGTCGGTGCCCACGCTGGAGAAGCTCCTGGAGGCGCGGGC
The DNA here is from genome assembly GCF_053592075.1 of Nonomuraea sp. NPDC002799. Classification (NCBI taxonomy): domain Bacteria; kingdom Bacillati; phylum Actinomycetota; class Actinomycetes; order Streptosporangiales; family Streptosporangiaceae; genus Nonomuraea; species Nonomuraea sp. NPDC002799. Next base: position 232,484 of record NZ_JBSFVA010000014.1, on the reverse strand, counting down.
CGCGGCCGGCGACGAGCCCCTGACGACCCGGGAGATCGCCGACCGTCTCGCCGTCCAGCAGCGCACGGCCCGCCGCATGCTGCACCGGCTGGAGCTGGCGGGGCTGGCCGAGCGCATGGGCAACCTCACCAGCGGCTCCAGCGGCCGGCCCCTGACCCTCTACCGCCTCACGCTCTGACCTCCCGCCGGGAGCACGGCGCCCGGCGGCGTGGGCACCTGTGCTCACGACAACCAGCGGTCGAGGCCGTCCGCGACGAAGTCGTCGTCCCTGAGCCACGGGTAGGCGGCCCAGATCCGGTCGATCTCCCCCAGCTGCCCGGGCGACAACTCCTCGCCGGCGTCCAGGCACCACCGTCCCGCCAGCAGCCCCTGCCGCCGCAGCACCTCGTGGATGCCCGGGATGCACCCGTGGAACCCGTTCGCCGAGTCGAAGATGGCCGCGTTGGCGTCGGTGAGGTGACCGTCGAGGGTGAGCAGCCGCCGCACCGCCGCGTCGTCCCCCGCCCGCGCCAGCTTGGCCTCGTCCAGCAGCTCCACGGCCCGCCGCACCCACACCGCCCACTGGCCGAGCAGGCCGCCGACGAACTCGACCTCGACCTCGCGCCCGTCCACCACCACCCGGTGCCCGGTGATGAGGTCGGCCAGGATGTGGTCGTCGTTGCCGGTGTAGAGCGCCACCTCACCGGCCCGGCCGGCGCGGACGACGCCGTGCAGGACGTCCAGCGTGCGGTAGCGGTCGAAGGGGGCGACCTTGATGCCGACGACGGAGTCGATCCCCGCCAACCGTGTCCAGAAATTTCTGGACAAGGGGCGGCCACCCACCGCCGTCTGCAGGTAGAAGCCGATCACCGGCAGCACCTCGCCCACGGCCCTGGCCCGCTCGATGAGCGCGTTCTCGTCCAGCTCGGGGTGCGGGCTGAGCAGCACCATGTGATACCCCAGCGACCTGGCCAGCTCCGCCTCCGCCACCGCCTGGGCGGTGGGGCCGGTCGCCCCGGCGACCAGCAGCACCTCGCGCTCGAACTCCGCGGCCGTGCGCGCCGCCAGCTCCAGCACCGGCGCCAGCAGCGGGGTGCCGTGGATGGCGAACTGCGTCGTGTGCACGCCCACCGCCAGCCCGCCCGCACCCGCCTCGACGTAGTAGCGGGTCAGCGCCCGCTGGCGGCGCTCGTCCAGTCGCCTGTCCTCGGTGAGCGCGAGCGGGTGCGCCGGGATCACCAGTCCGCGTCTGAACAGGTCGCGCATGGACGTCTGCGCCTCTGGAGCCGTGCTGAGCACGTGAGGTCCCCCTTTGATGGTTGGAATGGCACACGGTGGAACGGCCCGCGCCGCACGAGGGCGCGGCCTGGAGCCGGGAGCGCCGGGACGGTCAGAATCGCCCGTCGCGGCGCTCGAACTTGGTGGGCTTGCCGAGCAGCGGGCCGCCGTCCCGTACCCACCGCGCCGTGTGCTCGATGAGCTCGGCGGGGGTCAGCTCGGGGTAGCCGAACAGCCGATGGCAGTGCCCGGCGTTCGACAGCAGCGCGGTCGGCGCCTCCTCGCCGGTGAAGACCGGATCCTTGCCCAGCTCGGCGCCGAGGGCGATGGCGGCCTGACGGACCGAGATCAGCTCGGGGCCGGTCACGTTCAGGACGGCCGGCGGCGCGGCGGCCAGCGCCAGCGACCGCAGCGTGACCTCGTTGGCGTAGCCCTGCCAGACCACGTTCACCTGGCCCGTGCCCAGATCGATGGGCTCGCCGGCCAGCACCTTCTGCGCCAGGTCGACGAGCACGCCGTAGCGCAGCTCGACGGCGTAGTTGAGGCGGAGCAGCGACATCGGCGTGCCGTGGGTCTCGGAGAAGTGCGTCAGCACCCGCTCGCGGCCCAGGCAGCTCATCGCGTAGTCGCCGACCGGGCCGACCGGGGAGTCCTCGGTGCTGCCGCCGGAGGTGACGGGGACGAGCGGGTAGACGTTCCCGGTGGACAGGGCGGCGATCCTGCTGTCCTTGTACCGCTCGGCCACCCGCCCCGGCAGGTAGGTGTTGGTGAACCAGGTGGCGTGCTCGTGTCCCTGCGTGCCGAACTTGGCTCCGACCAGGAAGACCACGTTCGGCGCGTCAGGCAGCTCGCGCAGCGCGCGGTCGTCGGCCACGTCGGCCGGCGCCACCGTCACGCCCTCCTCGGCCAGCGCCCTCGCCAGGCCCGGCTCGGAGAAGCGCGACACGGCGATGACCTGCCGGCCGCTCCCGCCGGCCCTGGTGGCGTTGAGCGCCAGCCGCACCAGGCTGGGCCCCAGCTTGCCGCCGGCGCCCAGGATCAGGATGTCACCGTCGAGCCTGCTCAGGTCGTCGATGAGCGCGTCGCTCGGCCGCGCCAGCCGCTCGTCGAGTTCCGTTGTCGTCCGCACGCGCGTACTCCTCCATCTGCCAGTTACGGTCCAGACCGTAACTGGGACAGACGGAGGCTGTCAACGGGGCGCCCCTGTCAGGCGCTCTCGCGGGCGGAGACGAGCACGCCGAGGATGGCCCTGGTCTGCTCCCACGGCACCGGGCTGGGCGCGCCGCGCACCATGGACAGGAACGCGTCGATGGTCCCCTCGTAGCCGAGCGCCGTGACCGGATCGCCGCCGCTCTCGATCACGACGGTCTCGGAGCCGTCGCGCCGGTGCAGGGTGACGCTGTAGGACTCGCCCTCGGAGACCCCGAGGATCTCGACCGTGCCGGTGACGCCGCTCCCCCACCGCAGGGCCAGCACCCCGGTGTCCTCCGAGCGCAGGCCCTGGTAGTGCCGCTTGGCGCCGGCCGCCCCCACCAGCCGCACGTCCGGCCCCAGCAGGGCGACGAGCAGCTCCACGCCGTGGATGCCCATGGTCACCAGGGTTCCGCCGCCCTCGTCCGGCGTGTCCTGCCAGGCGTTGTACCCGCCGGCCCACAGGCCCACGTCATGCCGTACGGTCGCCCGCACGGCCAGCACCTCCGCCGGATCGGCCCGGAGCCCGGCGAAGGCGGGCGCGAACCGCAACACCGAGCTGGACAGCACCCGCTCGTGGATCGGCAGCCGGTCGAGCGCGTCGAGCTGGGCCCTGGTGGCGACGGCCGGTTTGTTCACGAAACAGGGCACGCCGGTCTCCAGCACCTGGGCCAGCGCCTCGGGCACCCGTGGCGTCGGCACGGTCAGCACCACGCCGTCGGGCCCGGCGGCCAGCGCCTCGCCGAGGCTGCCGGCCACCTTCGCGGCCGGGTGCTCCCCGGTGAAGCGCCGCAGCCGCTCGGGATCCGGCTCCCACACCACGAGCTCGGCCTGGCGGCTCAGGGTGTGGGCGTCGGTGTACGGATGGCTGGTGGCGAGCCCGGCCAGAGCGATGAGCACGATCGTCTCCCCTTACGTACGGAAATGGAGACCATCATGGCAGCCCTAAAGTTCGTCGACCTCCGCGAAGGACCGCCCGCCCGAGAGCTTGGCGTACCCGGGCCCCCGGTCGAAGAACCGGCCGGCGGGCGGCCGCAGGTTGGCGCGGAGCTCGGCCGTGGCCCGCTCGTCGATGCGGTCACCGTCGAGGACCACGCCGTAGTCGCCGAGCGCGCCCGCGATCGACACCTTCCCGTCGCGCACGTCGGCGGCCACCGAGCGGGGGTCGCGGTCGTAGGGCGATCCCCAGCCGCCGCCCCCGGTCGTCCTGATCCGGACCATCTCCCCGGCCTGCACCGGATGGTCGTCGACGAGGCCCTCCATCTCCTTGCCCGCGACCTCGCCCCGGAACGGCCGCCCGGCCAGGCCGCCGTTGACGCCCCAGCAGGACAGGATCGAGCGGTCGGCGATGGACATGTACGAGGCGTCCCTGAGCATCCTGATGTGCTTGTCGTAGCCCAGCCCGCCCCGGTACATCCCCGGCCCGCCCGAGTCGCAGGCCAGCGCCAGGCGCTCCACCCGGAACGGCCAGCGCGCCTCGGCGAACTCCACCGGGATGTTGCGCGAGTCGGGCACCACGTGGATGGTGTCCTCGCCGTCGGCGTACCAGCGCCCGCCCGAGCCGCCGCCGAGCACCTCGCGCATCAGGTAGGGCGCTCCGTCGCCGTCCGTGCCGTAGACGCCGGTGTAGCGGATGGTCTCCTGGTCGGCGGGCATGCGGCCGCCCGTGGCCTTGGCCAGGACGCCAGCCAGGACGCCGAGCAGCCGCAGGATGACGAACGTGCGGGCGTTCGTGGGGGCCGGGAAGACCGGGGTGAGCAGCGTGCCCTTGTTCGGGAAGATCATCTTGATCAGGGGGACGACCCCCTCGTTGACGTCCAGCTCCGCCATCCGCTCCGGCGTCTCGGCCAGGTTGCGCAGCACCGGAGCCAGCCACTTCTTCAGGAACACCCCGTCGGCGTAGTCGCCCGCGTGGTTGATCGGGCCCTTGGCCTGCGGTGAGGTGCCGGTGAAGTCGATGGTGAGCGGCGCCTCGTCGGCGTGGTCGACGGTGAGCGTGATGCGCTGGGCGTGCAGGCGGGGCTCGTCCACGCCGTCGTGCTCGGCGTAGTCCTCCCACGTGTACGTGCCCTCGGGGATCTTGCCCAGCAGCTCCCTGCGGAAGGTCTCCGTGGTCTTGCCGATGATCGCGTCGAAGCACTCCTCGACGGCCTGCTTGCCGTACCGGCCGAACAGCTCGCCCAGCCGCCGTGCCCCCATCAGGCAGGCCGAGCACTCGGCGTCCAGGTCGCCGGCCAGCGAGTCGGGCATGCGGGAGTTGCGGGTCATGATGCGCAGCGCGGCCTCGTTCGGCACGCCCTGGTCCCACAGCTTGATCGGCGGCACCATCAGGCCCTCTTCGAAGACCGACCGGGCGTGCGAGGGCATGGAGCCCGGCACCGAGCCGCCGATGTCGTCGTGGTGGCCGAACGCCTGGACGAACGCCACCACCTCCTCCTCGTGGAAGACCGGCACGGTGACGCACAGGTCGGGCAGGTGGCCGATGCCGCCTTCTGACAGGTAGACGTCGTTGTGGAAGTAGACGTCGCCGGGCTTCATCGTCTCGACGGGGAAGTCGCGCACGACCGGCTGGACGAGCGCGCTGTAGGAGCGGCCGGTGAGCTTGCGCAGCCGCACGTCGTGGATGCCCGCGCGGAAGTCGTGCGCGTCGCGGATCATCGGCGAGCGGGCCGTGCGCGCGATGGCCGTCTCGACCTCCCGCTCCACGGAGGCCAGCGTGCCCTCGACGATCTCCACCAGGATTGGATCAGTCACGCCTTATCTCCACATTTCCGTACGTGTCCACCTTGGCGGTGAAACCGGGGTGGACGGGAATCGTCGAGCCGTACTCCTCGATCACCGCGGGGCCCTGGACCTGGGCACCCGGGCCGAGCGCGGCCCGCTGGTGGATCGGGGTGTCGCGGGTCTCGTCGAAGTGCACGGCTCGGACGGACGTGGCGCCCGCGCCGGGTTTGTCCAGAGGGCGGAGGGTCGGGCGGGTGATGGGGCCGATGCCGGAGACGCGCAGGTTGACCCACTCGACGCCGTGGCGGGGGTCGTCGCGGTAGGCGTAGCCGTACGTCTTCTCGTGGGCGTCGTGGAAACGGTCGAGCACGTCCTCCCGCCACTGCTCGCCGATCTCCCCGGCGGGAGCGGGCACGCGCACCTCATACGCCTGGCCGTAGTACCGCAGGTCGGCGCTGCGCAGGTAGACCGGGTCGTCGAAGCCCTCCCGGTCCAGCGCCTCGCCCGCCTGATGCTCCAGGTCGCGGAAGATCTCGGCGGCCTTGCCGAGCGAGAGGTCACGGGTGACGTACGTGCGCACGTAGTCGTTCTTGACGTCCACCGTGAGCAGCCCGAACGCCGAGACGTTGCCGGGGTCGCGGGGCACGACGACGGCCGGCAGGCCGAGGATGTCGATCAGCCGGCAGGCCAGCAGCGGCCCCGACCCGCCGAAGGTGACCAGCGGGAAGTCCCGGACGTCGAGCCCGCGCTTGACGGTGAGCTGCCTGATCGCGTTGCTCTGGTTGAACGCGCTGATCTCCAGGATGCCGGTCGCGGTGCGCTCGGCCGTCAGGCCGAGCTTGTCGGCCAGCGCCTTGACGCCGGTGGCCGCGGCGCCGGCGTCCAGCGGGATCTCACCCCCGAGCAGGTGCGGCGGGATCCGGCCGAGGAACACGTGCGCGTCCGTCACCGTCACCTCCGTGCCGCCCTTGCCGTAGCAGAGCGGACCGGGATCGGCGCCGGCCGACCTGGGCCCGACCTTGAGCGTGCCCTCCGGCGAGATCCAGGCGATCGAGCCGCCGCCCGCGCCCACCGTGACGATGTCGATCATCGGGATCTTGCACGGATAACGGCCGACCGACCCCTCCGTGGTGACGGACGGCTCGCCGTCGATCACCACGGCCACGTCGGTCGAGGTGCCGCCGCCGTCCAGGGTGATCACCGATTCGTGCCCCGCCGTGGCCGCGATCATGGCCGCGCCGAGGGCGCCGGCCGCTGGGCCGGACAGGACGGTGGTGATCGGCTGGTTGACGACCTCGCGGGCCGACAGCGCGCCGCCGTTGGACTTCATGACGGAGAACGGCATGCCGAGGCGGTTGGACAGGTTCGCCAGGTAGCCGCGCATGGCGGGCTTCACGGCGGCGTCCACCAGGGTGGTGATCGAGCGCTCGTACTCGCGGTATTCGCGCAGCACGTCGCTCGACAACGAGATCACCGCCTCGGGGTGCTCACGCCACAACACCTCGCGCATCCGGCGCTCGTGCTCCGGGTTGGCGTAGGCGTGCAGGAAGCAGACCCCGATCGCGGTGACGCCCTTCGACCGGAACCAGCGCGCCGCCTCCACGGCCTGCTCCTCCGAGAACGGCCGCACCTCCTCGCCCAGGTGGTTCAGCCGCCCGCCGACGGTCTTGACCAGGTGCACCGGAACGATCCTGGGCGGTTTGACCCAGAAGTAGGAGTTGCCATAGCCGTCGGGCACGCTCTGCCTGGCGATCTCCAGGATGAACTCGAAGCCCTCGGTCGTGATGAAACCGAGGTTGGAGATGCGGTCTTCGAGCAGGTGGTTCGTGGCGACCGTGGTGCCGTGCACGATCGAGCCGACGTCCAGCTCGCCCAGTTTCTCGATGCCCGCGACGAACCCGTCCGCGGGGTTCGCGGGGGTCGAGGGGGTCTTGGTGGTGCGGATCTCACCGGACTCTTCGTCCACCGCCACCACGTCGGTGAACGTGCCCCCGGTGTCCACTCCGATACGGACGCTACGCATGGCTCCTCAGCTTCGGCGACGGCCGAGCACTTCGTCGATGACTCTGGGCGCGTTCTGTGTGCCGACGTAAGCCGCCAGCCTTACCACCATCTCCTGTGACCTGGCCAGTTCGGCCTCGACCCTGGCCTTCCCGGATTGACCGGCCTGCACCCCGAAATATGCGCCGATGATGGTGCCGACCACCCCGGCGACCCCCGCGAACAGCGCGGCGAACTCCTGGGTGGCGAACACGGCGGCGGCGAAGGCGATCAGGATCGCGCCGATGCCCGTCACGACGACGAGGAAGCCGTACCGCCATCGGGTGGCGTCGGCCTGGGCGGCCGTCAGATCGTCCTGCGTCATCATGGCGTCGAGCGCCGGCGCACTGGCCGGTGGTTTGTCGGTGACCACAGTTCCTCCTGAAACCTCAGGGGAGAAATGTCCCACGAGGTCATGGAACAAGCCAAGCCGCTAAGCTGACGGCCCGTGACCGAACTGTCTGCCTTGTCTGCCGTGCCGTCCGGCGCCAGGAACGCCGTGCTGAAGTTCTACTTCGGCCCCATGGACTGCGGGAAGTCCACGCTCGCGCTCCAGATGAACTACAACCACGGACGCCAGGGCCGGCGCGGCCTCGTTCTGACCAAGCACGATCGTTCAGGCGGGCCGAAGGTCACCAGCCGGATAGGGCTCGGGCTGGACGCGATCGAGGTGGAGGACTCACTCGATCTCGTCCGGCTCGTCACCGCGCACGAGCGGATCGACTACCTGATCTGCGACGAGGCGTGCTTCTACACCGTCGAGCAGATCGAGCAGCTCGCCGACCTGGTGGACGAGCACGGGGTGGACGTCTACGCCTTCGGGCTGGCCTCCGACTTCAGGTCGGTGATGTTCCCGGCCGCGCGGCGGCTGTTCGAGCTGGCCGACGAGGTGTGCCGGCTCCAGGTCGAGGTGTTGTGCTGGTGCGGGCGGCCGGGGCAGCTCAACGCCCGGATCGTGGACGGGACGATGGCGCGCACCGGCGAGCAGGTGGTGATCGGCGACACCGACGCCGCGCAGGTGCGCTATCAGGTCCTCTGCCGCCGCCACCACCGCTCCGGCCGGCTCGGCGAGGACTCGCTGACCCAGGACTCATACCAGGCGGTCTAGGAGATCTCTGAGCCGCCGGGCGTCGTCGGCGGGCAGCGCGGCCAGGAACGCCTCCTCGGCGTCGTCCACGGCCCGCACGGCCCCGTCGAGCGTGCCCTGGCCGTGCTCGGTGAGCTCCACGATGTTCTTGCGCCGGTCGTCGGGATGCGGCCGGCGGCCCACGAGCTCCTTACGCTCCAGCGCGTCCACCAGGGCGACCATCGTCGTCCTGTCGATGCCCAGCCGCTGGCCCGCCGCCAGCTGGGAGAGCGGCTCCGGCCCGCCGAGCACCGACAACACCGCGAACTCCCGCCCGTCGATCCCGTACGGCTCCAGCGCCGGACCCGTCAGCTCCGCCAGGCGCAGTCCGGCGTGCTTGAACAGGTAACCAAGGCGTCTCGACACCTCACGATTCTCACACGGCGCAGAAGCCGTCGTCGTCGCACCCGTCGGCCGGAGCGGCGAGCAGGGTGATGGGCGTCTCCCCGGTGCGCTCGGCCACCTCGTCGATGGCCGCGGTGAAGGCGTCCTCCGGCTGCGCGCCCGACACGGCGTACTTGCCCTCGAACAGGAAGAGCGGCACCCCGCTGATCCCGAGCGCCCGCGCCCTGCCGAGCTGCTCGCGCACCTCCTCGGCGCCGTCGCCGGAGTCGCGCACCCCGGCCTCGGCGGCCAGCTCCGCCAGGACGCCGGCGTCGGCGACGTTCCGGCCCTCGGTGAAGTAGGCGCGGAAGAGCCGGTCGGCCATCGCCTTGCCCAGCCCCTGCCGCTCGGCGAGCTCGATCAGCCGGTGCGCCTCGAACGTGTTCGCGCTCACGGCCCGGTCGTAGTCCATCTCCAGGCCCTCTTCGGTGGCGACCGTGGCGACCCGCTCGGTCATCTGGCGGGCGTTCGCGCCGAACTTCCGCTCCAGCGCCGGGATCAGCGGCTCGCCGGTCGCGGAGGCGTCCGGATCGAGCTGGAACGGGCGCATCGTCACCTCAAGGGTGCCGCCCTTGGCCCGGAACCGCTCGGCGGCCCTGGCGAACCTGACATGCCCGATGTAACACCAGGGGCACACGACGTCGGAGAAAATCTCAACCTTCATGTACGAGGACAACCCACCGCCCTCGGCGGGGATTCCACGATCGGCCAGCCCGGGGGTTTGCTCGATCGGTCAGCCCGCCGCCAGCTCCTCCAGCCGGTACGGCAGGTAGGCCGAGTCGTCGACCAGCGCCGAGGCGCCACGCCACCAGCCGAACCACTCACCGCTGCGCCACATCCAGTCCACCCGCTCGATGGCGGCCACCACGTCGCCGACCGTCTCCCACCGCTCGCCGAGCTGCTCGCGGGTGACGCCGTGGCGGACCGCCCAGGCCCGCAGGATGCCCACGGCCGCCGACGGGACCGCGCGGGCGTAGGGGTCGGGATCTTCGCCGGGCAGCCGGTGCGGCCCGAGCCCGGCCGCGACGCCCCAGCTCCACTGGGCCTCGGCGGGACGGGAGTAACGCAGGGACTGGAAGTCGAGGTTGGAGCCCAGGTCGTCGTCGGCCCGCCGGGCCACGACCGCGTCGAGCCGCCCGCCCGCGTCGAAGTGCACCACGAGCCGCTGGCCCGGCTTCACGCCCGGCGGCAGGCCGAAGCGGTCCTCGGCCTGCCAGGAGTTGAGGTCGACCTGGGCGACGGCCTGGCCCCAGAGCTGGTCGGCGGCGTCGTCGGAGATCCAGGCGGCCAGCATCTCCAGCGCGGTCAGGTCGGTCCAGGGCTCGATCGCGACCGCCGTGCGCACCACTTCGTCGGGCGGCGGCAGCTTGCCGCCCCTGGACCGCGTCCACCAGTCCATGCTCAGCTCGCGGGTGCCGACCAGCAGCGCGGCGATGGCGGCCAGCTCGGCCGACCGCCTGGTGAGCGAGGCGCCGAGCGCCAGCCCGAGCGTGCGGTCCGTCCGGTCGTCACCCAGCACGGGGCGCGCGTCGGCGATGAGCATGTCGGCCGTCGGGTGCTCTTCGCCCAGCAGGTTGCGTACGACCCGCCTGGCCTCGCTCCGTGCGTCTTCCGCATGTGCCTGCCGCATACCGCCACGCTACGCCGGGAGATCCTTTTCCGCGAGAGTCCCGGACGCCACGCCGGGTCATCCACCGATTCCACACCGTCCCGGTTCCGCACCGGTCCGATCAGGGCCGCCGGCCGCCACGCCCGAGGAGCCATCCGACGGCGACGCCGGCCAGCGCGACCCCCGCTCCCATCCCGAACGACGCCAGCATCACCCACGGCCGGGTCCGCGTGTGCGGCTCCTGAGGCCGCTCGAAGACCGCTCCCCCCACCGCTCCCTCCACGGCGCCGACCGGCCACGCGGGGGCGACCCCGCCCGCCGCGACGCCGGCGACCGCACCACCCGGGACCGCACCGGACGCATCCACGCCCGCGAGCCCCGGTGCCCCGGCGGCCACCACCCCTTCGCCGGAGCCGGAGGGGCCGGCGCGCAGGTGGCCGTCGACGGCCGCGAAGAACTCCCCCGCCGTCCGCTTGGCCACCGAGCCCAGCATGCGCTGCCCCACCCCGCCGATCACCCCGCCGATCACCGCGTCGGCGTCGTAGTCCACCCGGGTCCCGCCGTCGACCTCGCTCAGCCGCACCACGACGGTGGCGTCCACCGTCCCCGGCGCCCCCTGGCCACGGGCCTTGAGCGTGAAGCTCTCGGGCGCCAGCGGATCGGTCAGCGCGACCTCCCCCTGGTAGACGCCCTTGATGGAGGCGACCCCGGCCTGAACGGTCATCTTGTACGTGTCCGCCGCCGTCTCCTCCAGCCGTTCGCACCCCGGGATGGTGCGCACGAGCACCGCCGGATCCTGGAGCGCCGCCCACACCCGGTCCCTCTGCACGCCGATCACGGCGCTGCCCGCCACCTTCATGCGAGCCACTCTAAGCAGCCCGGAAGCGGCCGGATAAGAGCAACACCTGCCAGAGCCAGGACCGCCGCCGATCAAGAATGGCAAGATGGTGCCCCATGCGCAGGGGGCGAAGCACACGAACGGCATCCAGCAGACCCGCGACGGCCCCGGTGCGCCTGACCGGCGTGAGCACCACGATGCGCCCGGCCGGCGCGACCCCGGTGCGCCTGACCGGCGTGAGCACCACGATGCGCCTGACCGGCGTGACGGCCGTGCTGGCGCTCGCCGTCGCCTGCGCCCCCGCCGGGACGGCCGGCCTGGCCCAGGCCACCACCCCCGCCGCGCAGTCCCCCACCCCCCGGTCCACCCCCAGGCCGCAGGGCCCGCCCGGCGCCGTGCCGCGCAAGGGGGAGGTCCGCCCGATCCGGCACGACGGCGACCTCCCGCCCGTGATCAGCTCCATCCCCACCAAGCGCAAGGTCGTCTTCCTCACCATCGACGACGGCTGGGAGCAGGACCCCGGCTTCGTCCGCCAGATCCGCGACCAGCGCATCCCCGTCACCGCCTTCGCGATGCGCGACGCCGTGGAGGCCAAGGGCACCCCCGACGCGGCCGGCGGCGTCAACCGCTACGTCGGCTCCGGCAAATGGGGATATTTCCGTGAGCTACGCGAGGCCGGCGTCCCCGTCGAGAACCACACCCTCACCCACCCCAACCTCCGCCTCCTCGGCCACGACGCCCAGCGCCGCGAGATCTGCGGCTCGTCGAAGGTCATCGGCAAGCAGCTCGGCACCGCGCCCACGCTCTTCAGGCCGCCGTTCGGCAACTACAACACCGACACGCTCAAGGCCGCCAAGAGCTGCGGCCTGACGACGGTCCTGCTCTGGACGGCCACCGTCCAGCCGGGCGGCAAGATCGCCTACCAGGTGCCCGACAAGCGGCTCCGCCCCGGCGACATCCTGCTCCTCCACTTCCGCCCCAACCTGGCCAGGGACTTCCGCGTCCTCGTCGCCAAGATCAAGCGCAGAGGGTACGAGCTGGGCAATCTCCAGGCCTACCTGGACGCCGCCCGGCCGAAGGTCCGCCCCGCGGCGTAGCGGCCCATCAGCCCGGCGGGGGACGCCGGACCCCCTTCCCCGGCGGCATTCTCGGGTGTACGGCACGACCGAGCACAGGGATGTGACCAAGGTCGCATCCCATTGCTCTACAACCTGTAGTACTACTGCAAGTAGATAAACTACGACGTGTAGAGCTCAGGGGAGACGACGGGGAAGATGGACGCACTAGACCTGGCGCGGTGGCAGTTCGGGGTGACCACCGTCTACCACTTTCTGTTCGTGCCCTTGACCATCGGTCTGGGCATCTTCGTGGCCGGCCTGCAGACGGCCTGGCACCGTACGGGAAAAGAGCAGTATCTGAAGCTGACGAAGTTCTTCGGGAAACTCTTCCTGATCAACTTCGCCATGGGCGTGGTCACCGGCATCGTGCAGGAGTTCCAGTTCGGGATGAACTGGAGCGAATACTCCACGTTCGTCGGCGACGTCTTCGGCGCGCCACTGGCCATGGAGGCGCTGCTGGCGTTCTTCATGGAGTCCACGTTTCTGGGCCTGTGGATCTTCGGTTGGGAGCGGCTGCCGAAGAAGGTGCACCTGGCGTGCATCTGGGCGGCCGCCATTGGCTCTAATTTGTCGGCATATTTCATCCTTGCGGCGAACGCCTGGATGAAGCACCCCGTCGGCTACGAGGTCGTCGACGGCAAGGCCAGGATGACCGACCTGTGGGCCGTGCTGACCAACTCCACGGCGCTGGCCCAGGTCCCCCACGTGATCGGCGCGGCGTTCGTCGTGGCGGGCGGCTTCGTGCTGGCCGTGTGCGGCTACTGGCTGCTCAAGGAGCACGCCCCCATGTGGCGCAGCGCCGCCAGGGCCGCGCTGGTGATGACGGCGATCGCGGGCGTGGTCGTCGCGGCCACCGGCGACACCTCCGCCAGGCTCATGTACGAGCAGCAGCCCATGAAGCTGGCCTCCGCCGAGGGCCTGGAGCACGACACCGCGGGCGCGGCGTTCAGCGTGGTCCCCGGCATCGAGATCCCGAACGTGCTCAGCTTCCTGTCCACCCACGAACTCGACGCCACGATCCAGGGCACCGAGGACCTGCAGCGCCGCTTCGAGCGGCAGTTCGGCCCCGGCGACTACCGGCCGGACCAGACGATCGTCTTCTGGTCGTTCCGGGTGATGATCGTCTTCGGCCTGACCACGGTGGGCCTGTCGGTGCTCGGCCTCTGGCTGACCCGCAGGAGGCGGGAGTTCCCCAGGTGGTTGTCGCGGGCGCTGCTGGCGGCCCTGCCGCTGCCGCTGCTCGCGGTGATCGCCGGCTGGCTGCTCAGCGAGATCGGCCGCCAGCCGTGGACGGTCGCGGGCGAGCTGCTGACCGCCGCCAGTGTGTCCCCGGGCGTGAGCCTGACGGAGGTCGCCATCTCGCTGACGGTCTTCACGCTGCTCTACGGCGGGCTGGCGGTGGCCGAGACCGTGCTGCTGAGCCGGCACGTCCGCACGGGCGTCGAGGAGCCCCAACCCGTTCCCGCGACGGAACAGCGCGAACCGTCGCTGATGTACTGAGGGAAATGACCATGATCGATCTCTGGTTCGTCATCATCGCCTTCCTCTGGACCGGCTACTTCGTGCTGGAGGGCTTCGACTTCGGCGTCGGCATGCTGGCGCCCCTCGTGAGCCGGAACGCCGGGGAGCAGCGCGCGAGCCTGCAGACCATCGGCCCGGTCTGGGACGGCAACGAGGTGTGGCTGATCACCGCCGTCGGCGCCATGTTCGCCGCCTTCCCCGCCTGGTACGCGGGCATGTTCAGTGCCTTCTACCTGCAGGTCACGCTGATCCTGGTGGGCCTGATCGTGCGCGGTGTCGGCCTGGAGTGGCGTGGCAAGGTGCGGGATCCGCGTCGGTGCGACGTGGGGATCGTGGTGGGCAGCGTGCTGCCGGCCTTCCTGTGGGGCGCGGTCTTCGCCGACATGGTGTTCGGCGGCGCGACCGCCGCCCTGCTCGGCGGCTCGTTCACGCTGGCCGTCTCCGCCCTGCACGGCGCGGTGTTCCTGGCGCTGAAGACCACGGGCCCGGTCCGCCGCCGGGCTCGGGTGGTGGCCCTGGCCCTGAGCGCGGTCGCCGTCCCCGTGGCCGTGGCCGCCCTGTCCGGCCTGGGCACCATCCCCGCGCTGGCCTCCATGGCGGCCCTGGCCGCGGCGCCGGCGCTGATCTGGCGGCGCAGGGAGGGCTGGGCGTTCGCGGCCACGGCGGGGGCCATCGTGCTGGCGACGCTGGCGGTCTTCATGGAGCTGCGCGTGCGCCCGCTGCCGGGTCTCACGCTGGCCGGGGCCGCCTCGGGGGCGTACACGCTGACGATGCTGAGCTGGATCGGGCTGATCGCGCTGCCGTTCGTCCTGGCCTACCAGGGGTGGACGTACTGGGTGTTCAGGAAGCGCGTTCAGGTGACCGCCTGAGCCGTCGGGCGCCGCGACCGTCGTGAGCGGCCGGCTGCTCCCCCATCTCTCCCACGAGGAGCTGAAGCCGTGGCCTCGTCATCGATCGGCTCGTGGAGCGAACCACCGTGGCCATGTTCACTCCTGGAGGGAATCTTCAGCGGATCTCGGCGCCCAAGGCGACGTCGAAGCCGGCGCCGTTGCGTGCCAGGCCCACCAGGAGGATGCCGGCCCATTCCAGGGCGTAGGCCATCTCAAGTCCTCCTGCGTCGAGGGCCCGCATGTCCAAGCTCTCCAGAAACGCCGCGACACGTGCCTTCGCCTCGGCGCTGTCGCCGGCGAAGAACACATCCAGGGGCTTGTCTTCAGCGAGGACGCCGCGGAAGATCGAATTGAATGCCTTCACGACGTGCGCGCCCTCGGGAGCGGCGGCGGCGATCTGCTGGGACACCGAGTTGCCCGCGGTGGTCACGAGCCCGCTTACGTCGGCGTTGAACGGGTTGGTGATGTCGACGAGGACCTTGCCGGCCAGCGCATCGCCGTAGTGCGCGACCACTTCAACCGCGCCGGTGTACAGGACGGCCACGATGACGATGTCACCCGCCGGCCTTGCGCCGAACGTGCCGACGGTGGCTCCGTTGCCGATCTGGTCGGCGAGCGCCTGAGCCTTGGCGGTGTTGCGGCTCATGAGCTCGATGGTGTGGCCGTGCTTCGCCGCCCGGGTGCCGATGGCGGTGGCCATGTTGCCCGAGCCGATGATGCTGATGGTGGTCATGACGTGTGTTCCCTCGTTGTGCATGGATCAGTTGGTCGTGGGGGTCTTGCCGGCGTGCTGGGCCGGGGTGTCGAAGGTTCGCCGGCGCCCAGGTGTCAGATCGGCCCGCTGACGACCTGGTCGACGGGCTCGGGCCGGCCGGCCTCGTGGTCGGGCCGGCCGGCCTCGTGGTGGAGCCGGGCGCCCGGCCTGCGCGGCGCGGCGCTGACGACCACCGGCGACACGCTCAGATCACTGTGGTGCCGCCGTCGGCAACCAGCTCCATGCCATTGACGTAGCTCGAGTCGTCCGAGGCGAGGAACAACGCGACCGACGCGATCTCCTCAGGGCGGCCCATCTCTCGCCGCGGGATCACGGATTCGAACTGCGCCTTCATCTGCTCGTCCATCACCCCCTCCATGGTCGGCGAGGCGACCTGGCCGGGGGTCAGCACGTTCACCCGGATCCTCCTGTCCCTCAACTCGGCCACCCACACCCGTGCGTAGGCGGGCAGCACGGCCTTGCTCGCCGCGTACACACTCCAATCGGGGTAGCCCCGGAGCGACGCGTTCGACCCGGTCATGATGATCGAGCCTCCATCGTTGAACAGCGGCAGCGCCTTCTGGACCGTGAACAGCGTGCCGCGCGCGTTCAGCGAGAAGGCGGCATCGAACTGCTTCTCGGTGATCTCGCCGAGCCTGCCCTGCTCGCCCGTCCCAGCACTTGCCCACAACACGTCGACCGTGCCCTTTTCCCGCTTGACCGTCTCGAACAGACGGTCCAGATCATCGAGGTCGGCCGAATCGCCCTGCACGCCGGTAACGTTCCGGCCGATCAGCTTGACGGCTTCGTCCAGCACGTCCTTCCGCCGGCCCGAAATGAAGACGTGAGCTCCTTCGTCAACGAACAACTTCGCACCGGCCAGCGCCATCCCACTTGTCGCGCCGGTGATCACCGCAACCTTGCCATCGAGCTTTCCCACGACCACTCCATTCACCTGCCGCGCCGATGTTAGGTACACCGATCTGCGTACTTAACGTAGCGAACAGTCGCGCGAGGTGCAAGCTATGCACACCGACCGGTACCGAAGTGGGCTACGCTGGGCCGTGTGACAGAGTTGGAGAAGGGGCCGCGAGGCCTGCGCCGCGGCAGGGGCGCACGAGAGCGCATCCTCAGCGCGTCACAACAACTGTTCCGCGATCAAGGCATCAACTGCACCGGCATGGACCAGCTCTGCGCGGTGGCCGAGGTGTCCAAGCGCACGCTTTACCAGCACTTCACCGGCAAGGACGAGCTGATCGCCGAATGCCTGCGCCGATTCGATCCCGACATCCTGCCCGAAGTGTTCGACCGCACCGACCTCACACCTCGCGAACGACTCCTCGCCGCGTTCGAGGTGCACGCGCCCCTGTGTCCCTTCATCGCGGCGGCCGTCGAGATCCCCGACCCGGGCCACCCGGCACGCGTATACGCCCGCAACTACAAAAAAGGCTTTGCCGCCCGGCTCACCGATACCGCCCGCGAGGCCGGCGCCACCAACCCCGAACAGCTCGGCGAGCAACTGGCGCTGCTCCTGGACGGCGCCTCGGCCCGCAGCCGGGTCCTCGACACCGAAGCGTTCACCACCGCCGCCGCCATCGCAGCCGTCCTCGTCGACAACGCCATCCCCACGGCAGCGGCACCGGCCGGCGCCTCTTCAAGAAGGACTGACACCACGTCGTCCGGCCTTTGAGGCGGAAGCTCAGCCGACGACCTCCATCTTCTTCGTACGGTGGTCGGTCAGGTGCAGATCCCCGCCGAGCCGCTCCTTGAGCAGATCGAGCACCTTCTTGCTGGACAACACCGTCCAGAGCCTGCCGACCAGGTGCGGGTTGTACTCCGGGGCCGCGTCCATCCAGGCGTCCTTGCCCGCCTGGGTGACGAAGGTGGAGACGAAGAACTCCCCGTCGGTGGTCTTGCAGTAACCGGTGCGGATGTCGGTGGCGTCCACCTGCATCCGGGGGGTGCAGCCGACCTTGGCGGAGAGCTGCTCGACGGTGAGCGGTGCCGCGTTCTGCTGGTCTTTCCCCGCTGCGACGTAGTCGCCCCCGCTCCCTGAGGAGCAGGCGGCGACCAGCCCGGCCAGCAGCGCGAAAGCGGCCAGACGTGGAAATGTCGTCATGTGCGGAGGTACGCAGCCCCACCGGCCGCGGTTCGACTCATAACGGTTAGTTAGAGCTCGGCTTCGGCGACACCCGGTGGTCCATCAGGTGCAGGTCGCCGTTGAGCCGCTCCTTCAGCGCCTCCAGCACCTTGAGCGGGCCCAGGACCGTCCATCGCGGGCCGACCAGGTGCGGGTTGTACTCCGGCGCCCGGTCCATCCACTCGTCCTTGAGCTTCTCGCTGGCGAAGGTGTTGACGAAGTACTCTCCGTCGACGGTCTTGCAGTACGCCGTGCGCAGCTCGGTGGCCTCGACCTGCAGCTTCGGCGTGCAGCCGATCTTGGCGGACAACTGCTCGACGGTGAGGGGCGGGGCTGGCTGCTGGCTCTGACCTGCTGCGACGTAGTCGCCCCAGCCCCCTGAGGAGCATCCGGCGACCAGCCCGGCCAGCAGCGCGAAAGCGGCCAAGCGTGGAAATGTCGTCATGTGCGGAGGTACGCAGCCCCACCGGCCGCGGTTCAGCGCGGACGGCCCCGGTTCAGCGCAGGATGAGGCAGCCGCGCTCGCGCAGCCGTTCCAGCACCTCGGGCTCGCCGTCGAGCTTGTTCCACCGCAGGTCCAGTTTGTCCAGCGGCGGCAGCCGGCGCGGCAGCTCCCGCAGCCGGTTGTTCCGCAGGTCGAGCTGCCGGAGCCCGGCAGGCAGGGTTTCCGGCAGCTCGCGCACCTGGTTGTTCCGCAGGTCGAGCACGCGCAGCTCACCGAGGTCCGCGATGCCCGCGGGCAGCCGGGTCAGCCGGTTGCCCTGGACGTGCAGCTCCCGCAGCGCGCGCAGCCCGCCGATCGACTCGGGCAGCGCCTCCAGCCGGTTGCCGTACAGCCGCAGCTCCACCAGCGCGGCCATCCCGCCGAGGGACTCGGGCAGGCGGGCCAGCCGGTTGTCGGTGAGGTTGAGGTAGGCCAGCCGGGACAACCGCCCGATCGCCTCCGGGACCTCGGTGAACCGGTTGTCGCTCAGGTAGAGGTAGTCGGTGAGGCCGAGGTCGCCGAGCTCCGGCGGGACGCTGGTGAGCCGGTTGTGCCCCAGGTCGAGCAGGCGCAGCCGGGTCAGGCCGCCGATGGCCGGGGGCACCTCGGTGAGCGCGTTCTCGGCCAGGTTGAGCGACTCCAGGCCGGTCAGCTCCCACAGCGCGGCCGGGACGCCGGTCAGGCCGTTGCCGCCGGCCGCCAGGTGCCGCAGGCCGGGGCTCAGACGGTCGGGCAGCGCCGCGACGCGGTTGCCGTACAGGAAGAGCTCCGCCAGCCCCGGCGGGCAGCGCGGGACGGACGTGAGCGCGTTGCCGTCGAGGTGCAGCGCCCGCAGGGCGGTGAGGCCCGAGAGGTCGGGCAGCGCGCGCAGGCGGTTGCCGTCGAGCCTGAGCTCTTCCAGCGAGGTCAGCCCGGCCACCCGGGCGGGGACCTCGCTGATCTCGTTCCAGGCCAGGTCGATCACCCGGACGTCGTCGGGGACGGCTGGGAAGGCGGTCAGTCCCGCCGCGGGGGCGCGCATGGAGTCAGATCATGCCAGGCGGGCGCGCAGCTCGAAGAGCTCGGACGGGGAGATGGGCATGCGGTCGATGTCGATGCCCTCCGCGTCCTCGACGGCCGAGGCGATCACCGCCGAGACGGGGATCACGCCGGCCTCACCGGCGCCCTTGACGCCGAGGGGGTTGAGGGGGGAGGGCGTCTCCAGGTGGGCGGTCTCGACGTGCGGGACCTCGGTCGCGTACGGCATCAGGAAGTCCATGAACGAGGCGTTCACGAGCTGGCCGTGCGGGTCGTACACCATGCGCTCGTAGAGCGCCCCGCCGATGCCCTGCGCCACTCCCCCGTGGATCTGCCCCTCCACGATCATGGGGTTGATGAGCCGGCCGCAGTCGTGCACGACGGCGTAACGCAGCACCTTGATCTCGGCGGTCTCCGGGTCCGTCTCCACGATGGCCGCGTGCATGCCCGCCGCGAACGTGGACCTGATCGGCGAGTAGTAGTCGCGCCCCTCCAGCCCCGGCTCCTCGCCCTCCGCGATGGGCGGCCGGTCGGGGTCCGCGGCGGCGGCGAACTGGGTGGCCTTGGCGGTCTCGTCGTCGAAGGCGTAGCGCAGCGGGTTGGCCAGGACCGCCACGGTGGACAGCGGGATGGAGGCGTGCGGCGATCCGGCCACGTGCACCAGGCCGTCGGCGATGTCGAGGTCGGCGGGATCGGCCTCCAGCGCGCCGGCGGCGATGCGCAGCGCCTTCTCGCGCACCTTCCGGCAGGCCAGCGCGATGGCGTTGCCGCTGACGACGGCCGCGCGGGAGGCGAAGGTGCCCACGGCGTAGCCGAACCTGCGGGTGTCGCCGGTGACCACGCTGACGCGCTCGATGGGCACGCCCAGCTCGGTCGCGGCGATCTGGGCGAACACCGTCTCGTGCCCCTGCCCCTGGGAGGTGAGCCCGGTGGAGACGTGCACCCGCCCGTCGGAGGTGATCTGCACGTGCCCGCCCTCGTAGGGCCCCACGCCGGTGCCCTCGACGTAACAGCCGAGCCCGATCCCCCTGCCGGGCGTCTTGACGTGCTCGTCCCAGCCGATCAGCTCCTTGAGCATGCGGAGCATCTCGGGATAGTCGCCGCTGTCGTAGATCAGCGGCCGGCCGTCCTGGAAGGTCATCCCCTGGTCGTACGGGAACTCGCCGGGCCCGATGAAGTTGACCGCGCGCACCTCCGTGCGATCCTTGCCCAGATAGCGGGCGATCTTGTCCATGGTCCGCTCCATGCAGAACACGCCCTGCGGCCGGCCGGCGCCCCGGTAGGGCGTGACCTGCACGGTGTTGGTGTAGACGGCGCTGAACTCGACCCGGTAGGCCCCGATCTTGTACGGCCCCAGCAACTGGGTGGAGGTCACGATCGGCACGATGATCCCGTACGGCGTGTAGGCGCCGTGGTCGTGCAGGATGTTCACGTCGAGCCCGAGGACCCGCCCGTCGTCGTCGAAGCCGACCCGGACGTGCTGCACCTGGGCGCGCTCGTGCGCGGAGGCGATGAAGTGCTCCCTGCGGTCCTCCGCCCACTTGATCTCGCGGCCGAGCGTCATCGCCGCCCACGGCACCAGCACCTCCTCGGGCCACGGGTGCACGATCTTCACCCCGAACCCGCCGCCCACGTCGGGCGCGATCACCTCGACCTGCGGCAGCGGCAGGCTCAGCGCGGCGGCGACGGCCATCCGGACGCTGGTGGAGGTCTGGGTGCTGGAGTAGACGCGCAGGTCCCTGCCGTCCCAGCGGGCGTACACGCCGCGCCCCTCCAGCGGCATGGCGGCGCTGCGCTCGATGTCGAGCCGGAAGGCGAGGGTGTGCGGCGCGGCCTCGACGCACTGCCCGGCTCCGCGCCCGCCGGCGTCCGCGACCTCCTGGACGAGGTGGGCTCCGACGTTGCCCGGCACGTCCTCGTGCACGAGCTGGGCGCCCTGCACGGCCTCCTCCAGGCCGACGACCGGCTTGAGCGGCTCGTAGTCGACCTCGATGAGCGCGCAGGCGTCCTCGGCCGCGTACCTGTCGGCGGCCACGACCATCACCACCGGCTCGCCCACGTGCCTGACGACGTCCCTGGCCAGCGGGTAGGCGGTGCGGCCGTGAGTGAGCGCGGGATGCGGGATCAGCAGCGGCAGCGCCCGGCCGACCCGCTCGGGCAGGTCCTCCCAGGTGTAGATGGCGACCAGCCCTTCGACGTCGAGGGCCGCGGCCACCTCGATGTCGCGGATGCGGGCGTGCGCGTGCGGCGAGCGCACGAACGCGGCGGCCAGGGCATCGGGGCCCAGGTCGTCGAGGAAGCGGCCCTGGCCGGTGAGCAGCCTGGCGTCCTCCCGCCGCTGCACGGGCTCTCCGAACAACCTCGTCGTCATGCTTCCTCCGCCAGCAGCTCGGCGGCCCGGTGCACGGCCTTGGCGATGTTCTGGTAGCCGGTGCAGCGGCACAGGTTGCCGGAGATGCCCTCCAGCACCTCCTCGTCGGTGGGCGCCGGATTGTCCTTCAGCAGCGCCGTCACCGTGCACAGGAACCCCGGCGTGCAGAACCCGCACTGCAGCCCGTGGCACTCGGCGAAGGCCCGCTGCACCGCCGACAGGCCGCCCCCGCCGGGCGCCAGCCCCTCCACGGTGGTGATCTCGCGCTCGTCCACGGTGACGGCGAACGTCAGGCACGAGCGCACCGGCTCGCCGTCGAGCAGCACCGTGCAGCACCCGCAGACGCCGTGCTCGCAGCCGACGTGGGTGCCGGTGAGGCCCAGGTCGTGGCGCAGGCAGTCGGACAGCAGCCGCCGGGCGGGCACGCGGACGCGCCTGGCCGTGCCGTTCACCACGAGCGTGATGTCATGCTCCACCGGTTTCCGCCTCCCTGGCCGCGTTCCGCAGCGCCCGCTCGGCCAGCACGCCCACCAGGTGGCGGCGGTAGGCGGCCGAGGCGTGGATGTCGCCCTCGGGGTCGATCGCCTCCTGCGCGGCCCGCGCCGCCGAGGCCCGGTCGCCCGCGCCGCTCACGTCCACGACGACCGGCACGGGACCGACGCCGGCGCAGGCGAGCCTGGCCGCGCTCACCCGCCCGTCCCCGTCCAGCGTGACGACGGCGCAGACGCCGGCCAGCGCGTAGTCGCCGTGCCGGCGCGCCACCTCCTCGAAGGCGGCTCCGGTGCGCGCCCCCAGGGCCGGGAAGAAGGCCGACACGGCCAGCTCGCCCGGCTGGACCACCGACTCCATCGGCCCCGCGAAGAAGTCGGCGGCGGCCACCTCCCGCGTCACCTGCGCGCCCCCGTCCCAGCGCGCCACCCGCACCGAGCCGCCCAGCACCGCCAGCACGGCCGGCAACTCGGCTGCGGGGTCGGCGTGCACCAGGCTGCCCACGACCGTCCCCCGGTTCCTGATCACGGGATGGGCGACCAGCTTGAGCGCCCGCGTGAGCAGCGGATGGGCCAGGGAGCGCTCCGCCCCGGAGTGCCTGACCAGCGCCCCGACGCGGACGCCCGCACCCGTGTGCTCGATCGTGGCCAGCGACGTCAGGCGGTTGATGTCGATGAGGTGCCCGGGGGCCACGAGCCGCATGTTGAGCAGCGGGATCAGGCTCTGCCCCCCGGCCAGCACCTTGCCGCGGACCTCCGCGAGGATCCGCAGCGCCGCGCCCACGTCGCGGGGCGCGTGGTACTCGAACGGGGGCGGCTTCACCCGGCCTCGCTCCTGGCCGGTTCGGGGGATCTCCCGGCGATGGCGCGCAGCAGGTGGTATCCGCCCAGCACCACGATGGTGCCGAGCGCGATCCCCTCAAGGGTGAAGTCGCCGCCGATGAAGTGGCTCACGGGTCCGATGGCCAGAATGATGCCCGCGCCGACCGGCACCATGTTGACCGGGTCGGCGAAATCCACCCGGTTCTCGATCCAGATCTTCGCGCCGAGCAGGCCGATCATCCCGTAGAGGATGACGGTCACGCCGCCGAGCACGCCGCCCGGCGTGGCCGCGACCAGCGCGCCGAACTTGGGGCAGAGCCCGAACAGGATCGCGATGACCCCGGCGATGTAGTAGGCGGCCGTCGAGTAGACCTTGGTCGCGGCCATCACGCCGATGTTCTCGGCGTACGTCGTCGTGGGCGATCCGCCGACCGCGCTGGTCACCACCGTGGCCACGCCGTCGGCCACCACCGCGCGCCCGACGTACGGGTCCACGTCCGTCTTCGTCATCTCCCCCACGGCTTTGACATGCCCAATGTTCTCCGCGATGAGCGCGATGACCGCGGGCAGCACCAGCAGCACGGCGGAGGTCTTGAAGTCGGGCGCGTGGAAGCTCGGCAGGCCGAACCAGGGCGCGTCGGCCACCGAGCCGAAGCCGACCCGGTCGTGCGGGAACGCGGTGGCCACGCAGTACGTGCCCTCCGCCGGGCAGGCCGCCCCGGCCGCGTCCCGCAGGTTGGCGCCGGGCAGCACGGAGGTGATCTGCCCGGCCGTCCGGTCGAGCACCCAGGACAACACGAACCCGGCCACCAGCCCGACCAGGATGCCGATCCGCCCGATGAACCCCTTGAACAGCACGATCACCACGAACGTGACGAGCATCGTGACCAGCGCGACCCAGTGGTCCTGCGGCCAGTAGACGTCCGCCACCACGAACGCCAGCCCGAACCCGATCAGCATCACCACCGCGCCGGTGACCACGGGCGGGAAGACGCGGTGGATGATCTGCACGCCGAGGAAGTGGATGGCCAGCCCGGCCAGCGCCAGCACGAGACCGGCGACCAGGATGGCGCCCGTCACGATCGCGTCCGCGCCCGCCGTGTCACCGCCCGCCGCCGCCCTGATGGCGAACACCCCGCCGACGAAGGACGCGCTGGTGCCCAGATAGCTGGGCACCTTGCCCTTCACGATGAGCAGGAACAGGATCGTCGCGACCCCGGACATCATCACGGCGACGTTCGGATCCAGCCCCATGACCAGGGGGAAGACGAACGTCGCGCCGAACATCGCGATGACGTGCTGCGCCCCGAACCCCACCATGCGAGGCCAGCTCAGCCGCTCGTCGGGCCTGACCACCTCTCCGGGAGCCAGATGCCTGCCGTCACCGTGTTTGGTCCATCCGAAAACCATGGCAGCCCCTCTTGTACCGGGCCTTTCGCTGGGCCGGAGTCGCGTTCCGTTGCGGGCACATTAGGCCCGATGGCACGCCTCTACACGGGCATGATCTGCCAAATCTGCGCTCCCCACCAGAGAGAAGCTCGCGCACATTCCGGTGTGCCGCCGTGTGCGGGCTAGCGGACGGCCCGCTCCTTGCCCCGGGTGACCCGCAGGAGGTGGTATCCGAGCAGCAACACGATCGTGCCGAGGGCGATCCCGCTCAGCGCGAAGGTGCCGGTGATCGGGAAGGCCACGGGGCCGATGGCGCAGATGATCGCCGCCCCGGTGGGCACCAGGTTGACGGGGTCGGCGAGGTCCACCCGGTTCTCCAGCCAGATCTTGGCGCCGAGCAGGCCGATCATGCCGTACAGGATGGTCGTGACCCCGCCCAGCACGCCGCCCGGGGTCGCGGCGATGAGCGCGCCGAACTTCGGGCTCAGCCCGAACAGGATCGCGATGACGGCCGCGATGTAGTAGGCGGCCGTGGAGTAGACCCTGGTCGCGGCCATCACGCCGATGTTCTCCGCGTACGTCGTGGTGGCCGAGCCGCCGACGGACGTGGCCACCACGGTGCCGACGCCGTCGGCGAGCACGGCGCGCCCCATGTAGCCGTCCACGTCGGCCCCGGTCATCTCCCCGACGGCCTTGACGTGCCCGATGTTCTCCGCGATCAGGGCGATCACCACGGGCAGCACCAGCACGATGGCGGAGACCTCGAAGACGGGCCCGTGCAGCGCGGGCAGCCCGATCCAGTCGGCCTGGGCGACCCCGTCGAGGTTCACCCTGAAGTGCTCGGTGGTCCGCCCGCTGCCGTCGGGCGCCATGATCTTGCCGCCGGTCAGGTCCCACACCCAGGACGACACGAAGCCGAAGAGCAGCCCGAGCAGCACGCCGATCCGGCCCAGGAACCCCCGCAACACCCCGACGAAGACGATCGTGGCCGCCATCGTCAGCAGCGCCACCCACGGGTCCTGCGGCCAGTAGACGTCGGCCGCCACGTAGGCCATCCCGAAGCCGATCAGCATCACCACCGCGCCGGTGACGATCGGCGGGAAGACCTTGTGGATGACCCGCACGCCCAGCCGGTGGATGAGCAGCCCGCACAGCGCCAGCACGACGCCGACGACGAGCAGCGCCCCGGTCACGGTCGCGTCGCCCCCGCCGGCCGCCCTGATCGCCACGACGGCGCCGACGAAGGACGCGCTGGACCCCACGTAGCTGGGGATCTTCCCCTTCACGATCAGCAGGAACAGGATCGTCGCCACGCCGGACATCATCACGGCCAGGTTCGCGTCGAGCCCCATGACCAGGGGGAAGACGAACGTCGCCCCGAACATCGTGATGACGTGCTGCGCCCCGATCCCGACCATCCGGGGCCAGCTCAGCCGCTCGTCCGGCTTGACCACCTCACCGGGCGTCAGATGCTTCCCGTCACCGTGCAACCGCCACCCGAACGCCACGTGCCACCCCGCGCCTCTCCTACAGCATGTCGGAGAGCACACTAGGGGGTCACCCGACCTGGATCGAGAACCCCTCCCCGCTGACCACCTGCCCGGCGCGGATCTTGGCCCTCTTCCGCAGCTCCACCTCGCCGTCGACCAGCACCATGCCCTCGGCGATCAGCTGCTTGGCCATGCCGCCCGTGTCGGTGATGCCGCAATATTTGAGCAGGTCACACAGCGGGATGTACTCGGAGCGAAGTTCGAAATCCACAACACCCCACCCTAGATCCCCCGCATGCGCAACACGTGCAGGGCCAGCGTCAGGTTGAGGCGCAGGTGCGGGTCGTCGGTGAAGTTGCCCAGCAGCCGCTCCAGCTTGCCGATGCGGTAGCGCAGGGTGTTGTAGTGGAAGTGCAGCCGGCGCGCGGTCTCGGCCACGTTCAGGTTGGTCTCCAGGAGCACCTGCAGCGTGCGCCGCAGGTCGGCGTTCTCGGCGTCCTCGTCGAGGGCCAGCGGCCCGAGCGTCTCGCGGACGAAGGCGTGCAGCTCGTCGGTGTCGTTGACCAGCGACAGCAGCCGGTAGACGCCGAGCTGGTCGAAGTGGGCCACCGCCCCGGGCCCGTGGAGCTGGCGCCCCACCCTGGCCGCCTTCAGCGCCTGCGAGTACGCCTCCGGCAGCTGCTCCGCCCCCGGGCTCGGCCGGGACGTCCCGGTCGAGAAGGTCGCGGGCGGCACGTCGGCGAAGCCGGAGGCCGCGTCCTTGGCCAGCCGGCCGGCGTCGATCGAGGCGTCGACCACGGCCACCACCTCGTGGGAGAAGCCCGCCACCGCCCCGCGCGGATCGTGGCGCCGCAGCGCCGCCGTCCAGCAGGCGACGAGGCGGTCCTGCGCGCTGCGCTCGTCGCCGTCCGGGTCGAGCTCGGCCACCAGCACGGTCACCGGCCGCGCCAGGTCCCAGCCGAACGCCCTGGCCCTGGCCGTGATCCGCTCGGCGGTGCCGGCCCGGCCGGTGAGCACGTCGCGCAGGAAGTCGGCGCGGTATTTGCTCTCGACGGCGTTGACCGCCTCCTGCCGGGTGACGACGAGGGCGGCGACGGTGGCCGCGCGTTCGAGGATGCCGACGTCGCTGTCCCTGATCGCCCCCGACGCGCTGTAGGCGACGATGCGGCCGTGGTGGTGGCCGCCGGCGAGCACGGGCACCGAGGCGAACGACCGGGTCCGCCCGGTCACGGGCGTGCGGGGCGGGCCCTCACGGGCGATCGACTCGCGCAGGACGCCGACGTGGTCGGCGTCCCCGGCGGTGGCCAGGACGCGGCCGGAGCCGTCCACGGCCGCCACCGACACGTCGAGGAGCTGCGCCACCTCGGCGGTGACCTCGCCCAGCCCGCCGCCGTTCAGCACCACCTGGACCAGCGCCCGGTGCGCCTCCTCGGCGCGGGCCAGCACGGCGGCCTGCCGGTTGAGTATGTCGGTCAGCACCTGGTTGAGTATGTCGTCGAAGCCGACGTCGTTGGGCAGCAGGATGAGGGGGAAGCCGAGCCGGTCCGCCTGCTCGACCATCTCGTCGGGCAGCTCGTCGACGTAGCGCCCGAGCTTGATGGCCAGCGCGGCCAGCCCGCGCTCGTCCAGGTCGGCCACCAGCCGCCCGAGCGACTGCGGCGTGTTGCGCAGCGGGTAGCCGGTGGTCAGCAGCAGCTCGTGCGGCTTGACCCAGGCCAGGATGTCGGGCACCTCCATGACGTTGAGCCGCTGCACGATGCGGCCGAGACCGCTCTCCCCGGCGATCAGCCGGGCGTCCGCCAGGGTCGACACGCCGAGCACCTCGCCGACGGACACCCCGTGGATGATCGTTCCGGTGCTGGCGAGACGGACGGGGGGCTCCATGGGGAGATTGTGACCCGAGAAGCGGTCTGTCAGGAAGAGCCAACCTTCCCGCTGACTGTTGGCAAATTTACCCGTACGGAGGGTTCCCGGCCCGTTCTACGGTCAGGTCCAAGGTCGGTTGGGAGGTCCGGTGACCGTCAGTATTCACGCGCGGCGTACCCGCGTCCATGTCTCGGGCGCGGCGAGCACGGCGGTGCGCCCTGTCCTGGACGCCCCCAAACGGCCCGCCCGTGTCCTCGCCTCGTTCCCCGCCGGGCTGTACCTGGAGGTCAGGACCGAGCTGGAGCCGTCGGTGCTCGCCGTCATCACCGGCGACGCCACCCGGCTGCCCAACTCGCTGCTGGTCGCCGGCCCGCTGCCCCGGCTCACCGTGGGTGACGACGCCTGGGTGGGCGACCGCGTGATCGACCTGGGCCCGCTGAGCCTGAGCGTGCGCCGCTGGTGGGACCCGTCCCCGCCGCTCGGCGCGGTCGATCCGGCGATTCTCGCGCGGGCGCGGCTGGGCGAGCCGCCGGAGCCCGGCCTGGCCGGCAACGGCGCCATCACGCTGCTCGCCGACAGTTGCGCCAAGGGCTGGCTGCTGGGCGCGGTGACGGCGGCGGAGCAGCTCGTGGGGCTGGGCCCGGGGCTCACGCCCAGCGGCGACGACGTGCTGGCCGGGCTGCTGGTGACGCTGCGGCACCTGGGCGCGGCGGCGGGCGTGGAGCGGGCCTGCCACCTGGCCGACTGGCTGGGGGCCACCGTCACGTTCGACGCGCGCACGCGGACGACGCCGATCTCCGCCACGTTGCTGCACTGCGCCGCCAGAGGCGAGGCCAGCCCCGAGGTGAGCGCGGTGCTGCGCGCCATCGCCGGCCGGCAGGCGCTCGAACCGGCGCTGCGCCGCCTGTACCGCCTCGGCCACACCTCGGGCTCCGACCTCGCCCAGGGCGTCGCCATCGGCCTGGCCTCCGTCCTCTCCCTGGGCGGGACCCGGTGACGGACGACCTCGTCCTGGTACGGAAAGGCGCCTACCACGATTCGGTCGCCCTCATGCGGATCAGCCGCGTGCTGTCCGAGATGCCGGGCGTGACGGCGGCCATGGTCGCCATGGCGACGGAGCTCAACCTCTCCCTCCTGCGGGACCTGGGCTTCGCCGCGCCCGAGGCAGGCCCGGGCGACCTCGTGATAGCCGTGCGGGCCCACGACACCAAGGCGGCGGCCGAGGAGGCCGACCGGCGGCTGACGGCCGCCGAGCCCTCCGGGGACGCGGCCGAGCAGCCGCCGCTGACCACCCGCTCGGCCGCCAGGACGCCCGCCGACCTCGTCCTCGTCTCGACCCCGGGCGAGTACGCCTTCTTCGAGGCCCTGGACGCCATCGAGGCGGGGCTGCCCGTCATGATCTTCAGCGACGGCGTCCCCCTCGACCAGGAACGGCGGCTGAAGGAGCTGGCCGAGACCAGGGACGTCCTGGTCATGGGCCCCGACTGCGGCACCGCCGCGATCGGCGGCGCGGGGCTGGGCTTCGCCAACGTCCTCGGTCCCGGCCCCGTCGGCGTGGTCGCCGCGTCGGGCACGGGCGCCCAGCAGGTGACGTGCCTGCTCGACTGGGCGGGCGTGGGCGTCAGCCACGTGCTCGGCGTGGGCGGCAGGGACCTGTCGGCCGAGGTCGGGGGCCTGTCGGCGCTGCGGGCCCTGCGCCTGCTCGACGAGGACCCGGCCACCGAGCTGATCGTGCTCGTCTCCAAGCCGGCCGCCCCGGAGGTGGCGCGGGTGGTCGAGGAGGCCGTGGCGAAGTCGCGCACGCCGGTGGTGACGGCCCTGCTGGCGGAGGGCGCGCCCGACCTGACGCAGGCGGCGGAGCAGGTGCTGCGCGCGCTGCGCAGGCCCGTGCCCGCATGGCCGTCGTGGCCGGGCGCCCTGCGCGGCGAGCGGCGGAGCACGATCAGAGGTCTCTACTCCGGCGGGACGCTCTGCGCCGAGGCCGCCATGATCGCCGGTCGCGGCGACTTCGTCGACTACGGCGACGACGCCTACACCAGGGGCCGGGCGCATCCGATGATCGACCCGACCCTGCGCGTGGAGGCGCTCGCCCGTGCCGGGGACACGGACGTGGTGCTCATGGACGTCGTCCTGGGCCACGGCGCCGACCCCGACCCCGCCGCCTCGCTGGTGCCGGCCGTCGCCCGCACGCCGGCCACGGTCGTGATCGCCCTGATCGGCACCGCGGCCGACCCCCAGGACCCGCACCGCCAGGCCGCCGCCTTCCGCGCGGCGGGAGCGGCCGTCTTCACCTCGAACGCCCAAGCGGCCCGGCACGCCAGGAGCCTGCTGTGACCCCGGCCGCGTTCACCTCGGACGCCCAGGCGGCCCGTCACGCCAGGAGCCTGCTGTGACTCTGCTCACCACCCCGTCCCGCGTCATCACGGTCGGCGCGGGCGCGCTCGACGAGGCGCTCAGGGCGCAGGCCGTGCCGACGGTCCCCGTGTCCTGGCGGCCGCCGCTGCCCGGCACCGCCGGCGCGCTGGCGAAGGTGCTCGCCGACCCGCGCAGGCAGGCCGCCAACGAGCTGGCCGTGGGCCGGCTGACCGCCGCGCGGCCCTACCTGGCGGCGGTGCGGCGGGCGTCGGAGGTGCTGGCGGAGGGGACGTTCCTGCACGCCGGTCCCCCCATCACGTGGGAGCGCGCGTCGGGCCCGATGCGCGGCGCGCTCATCGGCGCGATGCTGCTGGAGGGCCTGGCCGGCGACGAACACGACGCCGGGCGCCGGCTCGCGGCGGGCGAGATCGCGCTGGCGCCGTGTCACGGGCACGCGACCGTGGGCCCGATGGCGGGCGTGGTGAGCCCGTCCATGTGGTTGTTCGAGGTACGCGACGGCGAGCACGGCGGGGTCGCCTACTGCTCGCTGAACGAGGGCCTGGGCAAGGTGCTGCGCTACGGCGCGTACGGGCCCGAGGTGCTGGAGCGGCTGCGCTGGATGGACCGGGTGCTCGGCCCGGCCCTGGCGGCGGCGGTCGAGCGCGCGGGCCCCATCGACCTGCGCTCGCTGATGGCGCAGGCGCTGCAGATGGGCGACGAGCTGCACAACCGCAACCGGGCGGCCACCTCGCTGCTGCTGCGCGAGCTGGCCCCCGAGATCGTCGAGGCAGCTCCCGGCGCCGCCGCCGAGGTGCTGCGCTTCATCAACGGCAACGACCACTTCTTCCTGAACGCCGGCATGGCCGCGGCCAAGGTGAGCACGGACGCGGCCCGCGACGTGCCCGGCTCGTCGCTGGTGGTGGCCATGGCGCGGAACGGCACCGACTTCGGCGTGCAGGTGTCGGGGCTCGGGGGGCGCTGGTTCACCGGCCCCGCCGGGGTGCCCGACGGGCTCTACCTGGGTTCGTACGGTCCCGGGGACGCCAACCCGGACATCGGCGACTCCACGATCACGGAGACGTCGGGGCTGGGCGGGTTCGCGATGGCGGCGGCTCCGGCCATCGTGCGGTTCGTGGGGGGCGAGGTGGCGGACGCGGTGCGGGCCACCCGATCCATGTACGAGATCACCCTCGCCGAGCATCCCGCCTACCAGATTCCCGGGCTCGGTTTCCGCGGCACACCGGTCGGAATCGACGTCACTCTCGTGGCCCGCACCGGGATCTTGCCGGTCGTCAACACCGGCATTGCGGGGCGTATCGCAGGAACGGGACAAGTAGGAGCCGGTCTGGTCAAACCCCCCGTAGAGGCGTTCACGACCGCATTGCTGGCACTAGCGGATTTTTGTAAGTGATCAATTTGAATACTGACATATCAGCACGTCAGGCTGGATGTAAGGCTGTATAACCTTCACACATGGATTCACCGCCGATATCGTAACGAACCTCTAGCCAGCGAGAAACCTGCTCATCCGACTGCCGCATCCACGGTCCTGGCCGGCCATGACCGGAAAACGGCAGCGCTTCGCAGATTTCGCACTGGCAATCTGCCAGTAGCGTGGTGACTCACGCGACGGATGAGGCGAAATGGGGGCGGGAGCATGGCAGCCGACCGCTTGCTCAGCGGACCCGGCCCGGAGGGGGGTGCCGCGGGCGGCTCCTCGCAGAGCCAGGGCCGCCTGATCGGCAGGCGTTACCGCCTCATGTCGCCGGTCGGCAGGGGTGGCATGGGCATGGTGTGGCACGCCCATGACGTCCTGCTCGACCGGGACGTGGCGGTCAAGGAGCTGATCCTCCCGTTCGGGCTGGACCACGCGGGCAAGCAGGTCGCGCACCGGCGCATGCTGCGCGAGGCCAGGTCGGCCGCGCGGCTGACGCACCCCGGCATCGTGACCGTCCACGACGTGGTCGAGGAGGACGGCCGGCCGTGGATCGTGATGGAGCTGGTCCGCGCGTGGTCGCTGGAGCAGGCCGTCCGCCAGAGCGGGCCGCTGCCGGTGATCCAGGCCGCCGAGATCGGCATCCGGGTGCTCGACGCGGTCCGGCACGCGCACGCCGCCGGCATCCTGCACCGCGACATCAAGCCCGGCAACGTGCTGCTCACCGCCGACCGGGTGGTGCTGACGGACTTCGGCATCGCGGCCATCGAGGGCGACGTGACGATCACGCAGACCGGGCTGCTCATGGGGTCGCCTGCGTACATCCCGCCGGAGCGCCTGTCCGGCCAGTCGATCACGCAGGCGGCCGATCTGTGGTCGTTCGGGGCCACGCTGTACGCCGCCGTCGAGGGGCGGCCGCCGTACGAGGGGCCCGACCCGGTCGCGGTGCTCGGCTCGGTGCTCACGCAGGACCCGATCAGGCCGCAGCGGGCCGGCTCGCTGATGCCGGTCATCGAGGGCCTGCTGCGCAAGAACCCGGCCGAGCGGCTGACCTCGGACCAGGTCATCGAGATGCTGGAGACGGTGCTGCGCGCGCACGGCTCCGCCCGTCCGCGACCGGAGACACAGCCCAACCAGCCCGGCCCGGCCCCCGCCCGGCCGCTGCCGCCGCTGGAGAGCAGCCCGTCCGGGCCGATGCCCTCGCGGATCGTGGAGACGCCCTCGGGGCCCGTACGCGTGCCCTACGATCCGCTGACCAGCCCGTCAGGCGGCTACTCGATGCCCTACGACGGGCTCTCGACGCCGTCGGGCAGCCACCGGACCGACCAGCTGCCGCAACTGCCGTTGCCACAGGTGCCGCAGGCACCGCAGGGGCCGGGAGTGCCGCAGGGGCCGGGAGTGCCGCAGGCGTCGCGAGTGCCGCAGGGGCCGGGAGTGCCGCAGGCACCGCGCGGGTTCGACGCGTTCGGCGGCCCGTCGGGCCCGCACCGGATGATGAGCGACCTCGACGACGACCTGAACAGCTCCTCCGGCCCGCACCCCCAGCCCATCCTGCCCCTGACCACCGACAGCCGCACCTCCTCCGCCGCCGTCACCCCGTGGCCGCTGGCCTCGGCCGACGACCTGCGTGAGCAGTCGCGCGACCTCTCGCACGACATGCACCACGGCCGCAGCCGCCTGGTCACACTGCCGAGCGCGCGGCCGCGCACCGGCACGAGCCGGCGCAGGACCGACGAGGACGACGGCCCGTGGCTGCGCGACGGCCGTCCGACCCCGCTCGCGATCATCAGCTCGCTCGTCGCGATCGCCGTCGTCGTGGGCGCCGTGATGATCGTCCTGACGGGCGGCTCGTCCCCGCCGGTCCCCAGTCCCCTCGCCGCCACGTCGGACGCCACGACCGAGCAGTCCGAGCCGTCGCCGGCGCCCGAGGGCTTCGTGGAGCACACCTCGGCCGGGTTCGCCGCGGCCGTGCCCGCTGCCTGGAAGCTGGCGACGTCGGGCGGGCAGGCCACGTTCACCGGGCCGAAGGACTCCGGCATGCGCATCCTCGTCGAGCAGACGGCGCCGCAGGCCGACGGCGGGCTGTCCGAGCTGAGCAGGCAGGAGGCCGACGGCGGCGTGGAGGGCTACATCCAGGTGCAGTTGCAGGGCGTGACCTACCGCGCCTGGCAGGCGGCCGACTGGGAGTACACCTACACCACCGCCAACGGCGTCCCCATGCACGCGCTGACCAGATACGTCACGGTCGACGACCGCAGCGCGTTCCGGATCACGTTCGATCTGCCCGAGCTCACGTGGGACGACCAGGCGCAGACCCGCAAGGTCTTCCTGAACACGTTCCGGCAGACCACCTGACCCGTATTGAACTACTCGTTCCAAAACTGCTAGCGTGCTCCGCATGGCGCGACCGAGGAAGTTCGAGGAGGAGCGGGCGGTCGAGGCGGCCATGCGCGCGTTCTGGGACGCGGGCTACGAGGCCACCTCGACGCAGGACCTGTGCGCGGCCACCGGGCTCGGGCGCAGCAGCGTCTACAACACCTTCGCCAGCAAGCACGAGCTGTTCACCAAGGCCCTGCGCCACTACATGGACGAGCGCAACACCGTGCTCGCCGAGCTGATGGACGGCGACCTGCCGGTCAGGGAGAAGGTGCGCACCGTGTTGTGGTGGGCGGTCGAGCCCGACCCCGCCGACCCGGCCGGCTGCCTGGTGGTCAACGCGATGATCGAGCTGGGCCCGCGCGACCCGGAGGTCGCGGAGCTGCTGCGGCGCGACAACGACAAGCGGCTGGCGATGGTGCGGTCGGCCATCGAGACCGGCCGCGCCCGTGGCGAGATCGACTCCGGCAAGGACCCCCGCGCCCTGGCCCGGTTCGTCGCCGCCACCATCAGCGGCCTGCGGGTGGCCGCCCGCGCCGGGGCCGACCGGGCCACCCTCGAAGACATCGCGAACACCGCCCTGGGCGTGTTCTGACTTTTTCGCGCCCATATTTTGAACTGATCAATCTAAAATTCTGAACAGGAGGTCCGCCATGCCTTTGGCGGTCTACATGCTCGGCCTTTCGATCTTCGCTCAGGGCACCTCTGAGCTCATGCTGGCCGGGTTGCTCCCGGAGATGGCCGCCGACCTCGGCGTGTCCGTGCCGGACGCGGGCCTGCTGATCTCGGCGTTCGCGATGGGCATGCTGGTGGGCGCGCCGGTGCTGGCCGTCCTGACGCTGCGCTGGCCCCGCCGCACGGCGTTGCTCACGTTCATGGCCGTCTTCGCCGCGACGCACGTCGCCGGCGCGCTGACGTCCAGCTACGGCGTGCTGTTCGCCACCCGGGTGGCCGGCGCGTTCGTCTACGCCGGGTTCTGGGCGGTCGCGGCGAGCACCGTGATCGGCATCGTGCCCGCGAACGCCCGTGGCAAGGCGATGAGCGTCCTGGCGGGCGGGCTCACCGTGGCCACCATCATCGGGTTGTCGGCCGGCACGGTCATCGGCCAGCACCTCGGCTGGCGGGCCGCGTTCTGGACGGTGACCGCGATGTCCCTCCTCGCCGCCGTCGGCGTCCTCACCACCGTCCCCGGCGGCAGGCCCGCCCAGGACGGCGGCGAACCCGCGACCGGGACGGCCACGCCGTCCCATGGCGAGTCCCCGCCCGCGCCGTCCCATGGCGAGTCCCGGCCCGTGGTGGCCGCCGCCCCGCGGCTGGCGGGCGAGCTGCGTGCCCTGGCCAACCCCCGGCTCTGGCTCTCGCTCGGCACCACCGCCCTGGCCACCGGCGCCCTCCTGGCCTCCTTCAGCTACCTCAGCGTCCTGCTCGTCGACACCACGGGCCTGGACTCCGCCTGGGTCCCCGCCGTCCTGGCCCTCTACGGAGCCGGCTCCCTCATCGGCATCACCATCGGCGGCAGGAGCGCCGACGCGCGCCCGTTCGTCTCCCTGTTCGCGGGAGTCACCGGCCTCATCGCCGCCTCGGCCGCCCTGGCCCTGTCCGCCTCGATCCCGCCCCTGGCCATCACGCTGATCTTCCTGCTCGGCGCGTTCGGCTTCGCCACCAACCCCGCGCTCAACACCCGCGTCTTCGCCCTCGCCAAGGACGCCCCCACGCTGGCCGCCGCCCTGAACGTCTCCGCCTTCAACGTCGGCATCACCGCCGGCCCCTGGCTCGGCGGACTGGCCATCGCGGCAGGTCACGGTTACCCGTCGGTCGCCTGGATCGGCGCCGCGATCGGCGTGCTCGCCCTCGCCTCCGTGGCCCTCTCCGCGACCCTGCACCGCAGGCGCCCGACCGTTCGTCGACCACGGGAAACCCGTGAGATACGGTCGGCCGTATGAAGCTGGCGAGCATCCATTTCTACCCCGTCAAGTCGACCGCGGGCCACGAAGTCCATGACGCCGAGGTGCAGCCGTGGGGGCTGGCGGGAGACCGCCGCTACCTGATCACCGACCAGCGCGGCGACATCCTCACCGCCCGCGAGGAGCCGCGCCTGCTGGCCTGCCTCGCCCGGCTGGACGGCGGCGCGCTGACGCTCACCGGCCCGGACGCGGCCCCGCTGCGGGTCACCCCGGCCCGCACGCGGTCCACGGTCAGCGTGTGGGGCACCCCGGTGGAGCTCACCGACTGCGGGGACGACGCCGCTCGCTGGTTGTCGGAGCTGGCGGGGCAGCCGGTCCGGCTCAAGTGGCTCGACGACCCGACCCGCCGCCCGGTCGATCCGGCGTACGGCCGGGAGCAGGACCGCGTGAGCCTGGCCGACGCCTACCCCTTGCTGCTCACCACGAACGCCTCGCTGGCCCGGCTGAACGACTGGATCGCCGAGGGCGCCCTGGAGCACGGAGAGCAGGCGCCCGAGCCGCTGCCCATGACCCGTTTCCGGCCGAACGTGGTGATCGACGGGGCCGGCACGCCGTTCGCCGAGGACGAGTGGAAGCGGGTGCGCATCGGGGAGGTCGACTTCCGCGTGACCAAGGGCTGCGACCGCTGCGTGCTCACCACGATCGACCCCGTCACCTTCACCAAGGGCAAGGAGCCCATCAGAACGCTGGCCCGGCACCGCAAGTGGGACGGGAAGGTGTGGTTCGGCATCAATCTGATCCCGGACGGGCCCGGCCGCATCACCCAGGGAGATCCGGTCGTCCTGCTCTGAGAGCCCGCCGCCAGGACCGGCGATTGTCCCCTTTGGGGCGGTGTAGGGGACTATGCGAGACTTCACCCGTGACCAGTGCCCCGACAAAACCCACTGTTTCATCCCCTGACCGTCTTCGGCTCGTCCAGCGCCGCACCCTCGGCGTCCTGTCGGCGGCACAGATCGTGGGCGGCGTGGGCGTGGCCGTCGGCCTGGCGCTCAGCTCGGTGGTCGTGGACGAGTTGTCGGGGTCCACGGTGATCAGCGGCTTCGCCGGCACGGCCACCGTGCTCGGCGCGGCGCTGCTGGCGCTGCCCACGGCCAGGACGTCGAGCAGGGGCGGCCGCCGCTCCGGCCTGGCGCTGGCGTACGGGGCGGCGCTGGCAGGCTGCGCGATCTCCGTGGCCGCGATCACCCTGCGCTCCTGGCCGCTGCTGCTGGCCGGGCTGGTGCTGGTGGGCGGCGGGAGCGCGGGCGGCCTGGCGGGGCGTTACTCGGCCACCGACCTGGCGCCGAAGGGGCACGCGGGCCGGCACCTCTCGCTGGTCGTCTGGGCCGCCACCGTCGGCTCCGTGGCCGGCCCGAACCTGGCCAAGCCCGCCGACCAGATCGGCATGCGACTCGGGATGGTGGAGCGGGCGGGACCGTTCGCGTTCGCGGCGCTGGCGTTCGCCCTGGCGATGGTCGTCATCATCGGCTTCCTGCGCCCCGACCCGCTCAAGCTGGCCCGCGAGCTCGACGGCGGCGGCGAATCCGGCCGGCGCGGCGGCACCCGGACGATCAGCACCGCCTGGCGGACCCTGCGCACCACCCCGATGGCCCGCCGCGCGCTGATCATGATCGCGATCAGCCACACGGCGATGGTCTCCGTCATGTCCATGACCCCGGTCAAACTCCACCACGACGGCTCGAACCTGGACGTCATCGGCCTCGTGATCAGCCTGCACATCGCCGGCATGTACGTGTTGTCGCCGGTCGTGGGCTGGCTGGCCGACCGGGCCGGCAAGGTGCCGGTGCTGGTGCTCGGCATGGCGCTGCTGCTGGGCGCGGCCGTCCTGGCCGGCACGTCCGGGCACCGGATCTGGCAGGTGACGACGGCGCTGGTGCTGCTCGGCCTCGGCTGGTCGTGCGGCCTGGTGGCCGGCTCGGCCCTGGTCACGGAGTCGGTGCCGATCGACCGCCGCCCGGCCGTCCAGGGTCTGTCGGACCTGCTGATGAACGTCTGCGGCGCCACCGGCACGATCATCGCCGGAGCCATCGTGGGCCTGCTCTCCTACGGCATGCTCGGCCTGGTCGTCGCCGTCATGGTGACCGCCGCCGGTCTCTGGATGACCGTCGTCTGGCACCGCACCACCCCCTGACCACCACCCCCCGCAGCCGCCCGCGGCGGGCCGCTCATTTGGCGTCGGCGTAGGAGGAGACCGCCACGGCCTCCATCGGGAACCGCACCGGCGTCCGCCCGAACAGCAGCCGGCTCGCCTGCGCCGCCGCCTCGGTCACCGCCGCGATCACCTCGCCGGCCTGCTCGGCCGGGCAGTGCACCATCACCTCGTCATGCTGGAAGAACACCAGCCTGGCCGGCTCGGGCAACAACCCGCGCAGCACCGCCAGCAGCGCCAGCGCCCACTCCGCGGCGGTGCCCTGCACCACGAAGTTGCGCGTGAACCGCCCGCGGTCCCGCGCCGCCCGGGTGCCCTCGGGCCCCGACACCAGCTCCTTCCACCGCGCCGACGGGGGCGGGCTGGTGCGCCCGAGCCAGGACCGGACGAGCCGGCCCTCCTCCCCCGCCCTGGCCGCGTCCTCGACGAACTGGTAGGCCCGGGGAAAGCGCTGCCGCATCACGGCGAGCAGCTTGGTGGCGTCGCCGCTGGTGCCGCCGT
Source organism: Nonomuraea sp. NPDC002799 (assembly GCF_053592075.1). Taxonomy (NCBI): domain Bacteria; kingdom Bacillati; phylum Actinomycetota; class Actinomycetes; order Streptosporangiales; family Streptosporangiaceae; genus Nonomuraea; species Nonomuraea sp. NPDC002799. The sequence continues at coordinate 194,185 of NZ_JBSFVA010000014.1, read as the reverse complement.
ACATGGCGGACAGCATCGCGATCTTGGCGTTGTCGCGCTCCCCGCCGAACGACCGCGCCAGCGCCGAATACAGGTCGATCTCCCCGGCCGCCCTGGCCAGCCCTCCGTCACCGGCCATCGCGGCCAGCACCCGCGGCTCCAGTTGCGCCGCGTCGGCGACGACCAGCACCCATCCGTCGTCGGCCACCACCACCCGCCGCATCGCCTTGGGGATCTGCAGCGCCCCGCCCCCGTTGGTGGCCCACCGCCCGGACACCACGCCGCCCACCACGTATTCGGGGCGCAGGCGCCCGTCGCGCACCCACTGGTCGGCCCACACCCACCCGTGGAAGCTGAACATCCGGGCCAGCTCCTTGTAGGCCAGCAGCGGCGGCACCGCCGGATGGTCGATCCGCTTCAGCTCCCACGACCGGGTGCTCTTCAGCGCCACCCCCGCCGCCTTGAACGCCTTGACGAGCTGCTGCACCGAGTCGGGGTTGACCGCGTGCCCGAACGCCGCCGCCACCTCGCCGGCCAGCGCCTGCAGCTTGGCGGGGCGCATGCCGTGCACGGGCCGCGGCCCGAGCAGCTCGGTCAGCAGCGCGTCGTGCACGTCCCTGCGCCACGGCATGCCGTCGTACGACATCTCGGCGGCCACCAGCGCGCCCGCCGACTCGGCCGCCACCAGCAGCCGGAACCTCCCCGGCTCCGGCAGCGCCTCGATCCGCCGGAGCTGGTCGGCCAGCACCTCGGCGACGGCCTCGGCGCCGAGCGGCTCCGGCGAGAACAGCGTGTCGCGCACGCTGGGCTGCTCATCGGGCACCGGCAGCCCGTGCAGCCTGGCGTGCGCCGCCCTGGCCGAGCGCGGCTCGCCGTAGCGGCCCTCGTGGGCGAGCAGCAGCCCCTCGGTGAGCGCGAGGTCGTGGCAGCGCGAGACCCGTGCGCCCACGTGCAGCAGCGGCGTGTAGTCCGCCCGCGTGTCGGCCCACACCCATCGCGGCCGCTCGGCCGCCTCGATCTCGCGCACGGCCCGCGCCGGATCGGCGGGACGGCGAGCCGTGCCGCCCACAGGAAGCACCGTCTCGGCGGCGACCACGACATACACGTGGTCAAGGGTGCCAAACGCCTACGACAGTTTGATGCGCACCTCGTCCTCCATCGGCGGGTCGAGCTCCTGCGCCAGGCATCCGGTGGCGGCGAAGCAGCGCAGGGTCAGCTCCCCGGGGGTGACCGAGACGTGCAGGAGCTGCTTGAAGAACGGCGGCGTGTCCCAGTCGGACATCTCCGACAGGAAGCGGTGGAACACCTTCTCCACCGGCAGCCGGAACGGCCACGGCCAGACCCCGAGCAGCCGCGCCGCCCACCGCATCCTGCGGGTGATCTCCACCGGCCCCTCCGGGCTCCTGACCGGCTCGTTCTTGATCCGCTGCGACATGATGCACAGCGCCTCGGACGGCGTCAGGCAGAGCCACTTCATCCGCAGCCGCTTGGCGTAGAGCTGGCTGTAGAACGACAACGAGTCGCCGCGCAGCGGGTAGCACCTGAAGTCGTCCTCGTGCACCTCGGCCACGCCGACCCGGTCGATGGTGTGCGTGGCGTGCATGAACGCGCCGCCGCCGCCCGACACGACGTACTGGATCACCCGGTCGCCCACCTTGACCGGATAACGCTGGTAGTTGTGCACGTCGCCGCCGATGGCCGCGACGTAGTGGTGTGCCGGGTCGCGCACGATGTCGTCGATCGTGCCGCCCTCCTCCAGCTTGGAGGGCTTGTAGGCGTTGCCGGTGTAGATGGGCTTGCCCGTCAGCAGGATCTTCGGCCGGGGGTCGAGCGAGACGCGGCGCAACCACGCGGTCTGCGCCTTGTCGATCACGTTCCTGATGCCGGTGTCCACGCCGACGATGACCAGGCTGTCGCTCTCGATCGCCCAGTACGGCGCCGGCTGCGTCACCTGCTGGGCCGGCTTGCCCCTGAGCGCGCGCGCCTGCGCCAGCTGCGTCTCGTCGATGGTGTCCGGCTTACGCCACAGCAGCCCGCGCAGCCCCCGGTCCGGCTTCGGCTTGAGCGGCGGCGCGTCGCAGAAGACCCGCATGAAGCCGCCGAGCCCGTCATACCAGTCATGGTTGCCGGGGATGGCGTAGATGGGGGCGTCGTAGTCCTTGTACGGACGGAAGAACTTGTCTCCGTACTCGTTCCCCGATCCCGTCGGATAGATGACATCACTGGCGATGACGGCGAACGAGGTGTCCTCGCCCAGTTTCAGCATGGCCGGAACAACGGCGTACTGGGAGGCGTCGCCCTCCCCGGTATCGCCGAGCAGAAGGAAACTGAAATTCCCCCCAAGCGGGGGCTTGATACGAAATTCCGGGTCTATCCCGCGAGCCTCCTGGGTCTCCATCCACCGGGCCCGCACCTCGCCCGAAGGATCACCGAACAGCCCCGCCAAGATCTCGTTACGGGACCGCCAGAGCGTGCGTAAATTGAGCCAGCTGAATCCCCGATCATCGGCCCTGAGCTGGGCGAACGTGCCCGGTTGGGTACAGGACCACCCCGCGCCGTCCTCGGACTCCCGGGACGAATGCTGCTTTCCATACTCGGCCGCGACTTCCACCATGACCACATCTTTACCGTGATCTACTATTCGCGCACCCCGAACGCTCCGTACCGTCAGGGACACAGAAGGTTCGCAATGGTGTAACCTCACCCCCCAAGCAAGCGGTTGGGATCCGCCGAGGGGAGGCTCCCATGAGCCGTAACGGCCCGGACGACGCGACGCGGAAAGGCGCAGCAGGCGTGGAGGGCATCGAGGGACTGCTGGCCTACGCCCAGAGCCGATCACGCTGGGGCGGCGGGGCGCTCACCAGCCTCGGCGAGGCCATCGCGCTGAGCCGGGCGCTGGCCAGGGAGTCCCCGATGGAGCACACGGAGCTGCTGGCCCGCTGCCTGCGCACGACGGCCAAGTTCCTGTTGCGGCGCAGGCAGGGCATGGAGGCGCTGCCGCTGGCGCAGGAGGCGGTGGCGCTCACCCGCTCGATCGGCGGCGCGCCCCTGGCGGTCTCGCTGCACTGCCTCGCCGCCGCGTACGAGGCCCTGCACCGCTACACCGAGGCCGCCGCCACGCTGGCGGAGGCCGCCGAGCTCCCCCCGCCGGACGCCAAACCCCTGGACTAGCCCCGCCCGTGGTGCGGGCCGGCGCCATAGGTCCGCCCCATGGCGCTGAGCGTCCGCCACTGCCGTCCCGGGATCGTGAACGGCTGGGCGGGCAGCGCCTGCAGGCAGACATGGTCGGCGCCGGCCGCCAGGTGGGCGGCGATCCGGTCGGCCACCTGTTCCTCCCCCGTGGCGACCATGGCGTCGACGAGCCGGTCGCTGCCGCCGGCGGCGAAGTCGGCGTCGGTGAAGCCGAGGAGCCGCCAGCTCGCCCGATAGGTGGGGAGAGGCAGATAACCGGCGAGGTGGGCGCGAGCCCGCGATCGGGCGTCGTCCGGGCCCGCGCCGACGACCACGGCCTGCTCGACGATCAGCGTGCGCTCAGGCCCGAGCGCCGCGCGAGCCCGGGCGGTGTGCTCAGGAGGGACGAGGTACGTGATCGCTCCGTCGGCGCCGTCCCTGGCGAGGTCCAGCGCGCGCGGGCCGAGGGCCGCCAGCACGCGGGGCAGCCGGCCGTCGTCCGGCAGGCCGAGGATCGCCCGCAGGCCGTCCGGCGCGTCGAGATCGCCGAGGTAGGCGCGTAGCGTGGCGAGCGGCCGCCGGTAGTCGAGCCCGAGCACGTCCTCGACGACCCGCGGGTTGGACGTGCCCAGGCCGAAGACGAACCGGTCAGGGTAGGCGTCCAGCACCGCCCGCGCCGAGTTGCGCATCCAATGCGCATGGCGCCCGAAGATCACCGCGATACCGGTGCCGACCACCAGCGACCGGGTCGCGGCCAGCAGGCGGGTGGCGTCGACGAACGGGTCGCGGACCAGCCCCTCGCTGAGCCAGAAGGCGCCGAGCCCCAGCTCCTCCAGCTCTGCCGCCAGTTCGGCGCTCTCGCTGGGTGAACTCAGGTCGAACCCGCCGGCCCATAGCCCGATCGCCGGCAGACGTACAGGCAGTGACATGGTGATCGTCCTCACTACTATAATCGGAATGGCGCTCCGAATATATGGAATGCCACTCCATTTAGGCAAGGAGCACCGGCATGGACCACAGCGACCCTCTGCCGCCCGGCGGCGTGCGGGCGGATGCGCGGCGCAGCCGGGCGCGCCTGCTGGCCGCCGCCCGCACCGCGTTCGCCACCAGCGGGGTCGACGTCTCGTTCAATGAGATCGCCCGCAGCGCGGGGGTCGGCCCGGCCACCCTGTACCGGCACTTCCCCCACCGGGAGGACCTGATCGCCGCCGTGGTCGGCGACAGCCTCGACGAAGTGACGGCCCTGGCCGGCGACCTGATCACCGGCCAGGACCCGGTCGCCGCACTGCGGCAGTGGATCAGCGCGCTGGTGGCCCACATCCGCCGGGTCCAGGGGCTGGCCGAAGAGATCGCGCGAGCCGTCGCCGAACCGGACAGCGCACTGGGCCGGCGGTGCACCGCCGCCGTCACCGCGGCCGGCGAGCTGGTGGCCCGGGTGGAGCGAGCCGGCCGCCTGCGGGCGCCCGTCACCCCCGGCACCCTCATCGCGCTGGCCACCGCGATCGCCTGGGCCGGCGACCAGCACGTCTCCGGCCACCCGGACTCCGAGGACCTCATCGGGATCCTGCTGTACGGCCTCGTCGGCTGAGCCACCCGCACCGGCCTGCCCGAGCCGGCCTCCGAGCGGGCGGGCCCGCCACGCCCGGCTCAGCGAGCCGTCACGCCAGCACGCAGCGGGTGCCGGTGTAGATGGTCGGCATGCACTTGTTGCAGTGCACGCACATCGATCGAGTGGCGGGCTCGGCCCGCAGGCGATTGATCAGGTCGGGCTCGCGCAGCAGGGCGCGCGCCATCGCGACGAACTGGAAGCCTTCGGCCATGGCCAGGTCCATGGTCTCGCGCTGGCTGATGCCGCCGAGCAGGATCAGGGGCAACCGCAGGGCGGCGCGGAACCGGCGGGCGCTGTCGAGGAGGTAGGCCTCCTGGTAGGGGTAGGCGCGGATGAAGCGCTCGCCGGCGAGCCTGATGCCCAGACGCGCGGGCTGCTTGAAGGTGGCGGCGAACTCGCGGACGGGGGCGTCGCCGCGGAAGAGATACATGGGATTGAGCAGCGAGCTGCCGGCCGTCAGCTCCAGCGCGTCGACGCTGCCGTCGCGTTCGAGCCACTGGGCGACCTGCAGGCTCTCGTCCAGCCAGAACCCGCCGCGTACGCCGTCGTCCATGTTGAGCTTGGCCAGGATGGCGATGCGGTCACCGACGGCGTCGCGGACGGCGCGGGCGGCGCCGAGGGCGACCTTGGCGCGGTTGGCCAGCGAGCCACCGAAGCCGTCGCGGCGCCGGTTGAGCCTGGGGCTGAGGAACGAGCTGGCCAAGTAGTTGTGGCCGAGGTGGATCTCGACGGCGTCGAACCCCGCCTCGACGGCCAGCCTGGCGGCGGTGGCGTGGGCGGCGATGACGCGTGCGATGTCGTCGGCGGTGGCGCGGCGGGTCAACCGCATCGCCTGGTAATTGAGCGACGTCGAAGGGCCCAGCGCTTGAACGCGGTTGGACCTGCTGTTGGCGACCGGACCGGCGTGCCCGATCTGGGCCGAGGCGGCGGCGCCCTCGGCGTGCACGGCGTCGGTGAGACGGCGCAGGCCGGGCAGGGCGTCGGGGCGCATCCAGATCTGGTGGCGCTGGGTGCGGCCTTCAGGGGCGACGGCACAGTAGGCGACGGTGGTCATCGCCACGCCCCCGGCGGCGTGCGTGCGGTGGAAGGCGATGAGGTCGTCGCCGGCCAGGGCGCCTCTGGCCCTCCCCTCGAAGGTGGCCGCCTTGATGATCCGGTTGCGCAGGGTGAGGGGGCCGAGCTCGGCCTGTTCGAAAACGTCCATGCCGGGGCCTCCCGCTTCTGGGTCTCCCATCAGTCAAACACTGATGGGCCCATGATGGGAGGTGGCTGAGCGGTGGCGGCCGACCGTCTGCCACCCAGGTGGTCGCCGGTCCCGGCACTGGTGCGCGGCGCACCTGAAAAGGGCGGCGATGACCGGTTCCGGCCCCGCCTCGGATCAGGCTTCCGGGACGAGCACGCCGGGGTTGAGTATTCCGGCCGGGTCGAGTCCGGCTTTCACCGCCCGCAGGATCGCCACCCCGACGGGCCCCAGCTCGGCGGCGTAGGCGTCCCGATGGTCGCGCCCCACCCCGTGATGGTGCGAGATCGTGCCGCCCGCCTCGACGATGGCCGCGTTCACCGCCGCCTTGGCGCGATCCCACTGCGCGAGGGGGTCGTCCTCCTGCGGTGTCACGACGGTGAAGTACAGGCTGGCGCCGGTCTCGTACACGTGCGAGACGTGGCACATCACCAGCGGCGAGCCGAGCGCTCCGAGCAGGGCCAGCCGCACCGCGTCGTAGAGGCGCGGCAGGTTCGCCCAGAAGCCGGCCGTCTCCAGGGTCTCCACGGTGGCGCCGGCCGCGAGCAGCGAGTCGCGCAGGTACGGCGCGGAGAACCGGCCGTGCTCCCACGCCTGCCCCGGCCCGTCGCCGAGCGGCTCCCCGCCGCACCGCGCCAGCACCGCCGACGCCGCGTCCCGCCGAACCGCCAGGGAAACGCCGGCGCTTCCCGGATCGGCAGCGCTTCCCGGAACGGTCCCGGAAACACCGGCGCTCCCCCGGCTCGCCACGGGCGCGCCCGCGCCTTCCGGCCCCCCGGCGGCCGGGGTGCCCTCGTAACCGGCGATCAGCAGGCATCCGGAGCCGCCGGAGCCGATCGTGTCCGGGCCGGCCAGACCGATCATGGTCTCGGTCTCGTCGGAGAGCCTCAGCACCGTCGGCAGCGGACCTTCCTGGGCAAGCGCCCGCATCGCCGCCGATCCCTCCGCGAACGACGCGAACCGCCACCCCTCGTACCGGCGCTCGGCAGGCGCCCGCCGCACCCGCAACCGCAGCGACGTGATGACGCCGAAGGCGCCCTCGGAGCCGAGCACGAGCTGCCGCAGATCGGGCCCGGCGGCCGACTTGGGCGCCCGCCCGAGGTCGAGGGTGCCCGACGGCGTGGCCACGGTCAGGCCGACGACCATGTCGTCGAAGCGCCCGTACCCCGCCGACGCCTGCCCGCTGGAGCGCGCCGCCGCGAAGCCGCCGAGCGTGGCGTACTCGAAGGACTGGGGGAAGTGCCCCAGCGTCAGCCCGTGCGCGGCGAGCAGCCGCTCGGCGTCGGGGGCCCGCACCCCCGGCTCGAACTCGGCCACCATCGACCGCGTGTCCACCGACACCAGCCGGTCGAGCCGTCCCAGGTCCAGCGCGACCACCCCGGCGAAGCCCGCGCGGGCGGCGGTGAGCCCGCCGACCACAGAGGTGCCGCCGCCGAACGGCACGACCGCCACCCGCTCCCGCGAGCACAGCCGCAGCAGCTCGGCGACCTCCTCGCAGGAGCCGGGCAGCAGCACCGCGTCCGGCGCGTCGGAGCCGTCTCCCGCGCGCATCCGCAGCAGGTCGGGGGTGGACTTGCCGCGCGTGCGCCGGACGCGCGCCTCGTGGGAGGTCAGCACGTGCGCGGCGCCGACGACCCCGGCCAGCGCGCCGAGCACCGGCTCCGGCAGGGTGACCTCGGGAAGGCGCACCGAGTCGAGCGTGGCGGCGGGGGCGTGCGGCGCGCGTACGCCGAGGAGGTCGCGCAGGAGCCGGTTGATCGGCTCGGGGAGCTCGCGGGCCCGGGCGGGGTCGCCCCAGCCGGACCAGAGCATCGGTTCTCTAGGCACGCTTACACTGTGACATATGACGTCGATTCGTCACAATGAGAGCGTCCTGGACGCCGCCCGCGACTGCGTGCTGGCGTACGGCGTGCGCAGGACGACGCTCACGGACGTGGCGCGCCGGGCCGGGGTGTCCCGGATGACCCTCTACCGCCGCTGGCCCGACGTGCGCACGCTGGTCGCGGACCTGATGACCAGGGAGTGGGTCCGCGTGGTCGCCGGGCTGGACATGTCGGACCCGGTGCGCGCGGTCGTCGCCGGAGTGCGGGGGCTGCGCGCGCACCCGCTGTGGCGGAAGATCGTGGAGGCGGATCCCGAGTTGCTCATGCCGTACCTGCTCGACCGGCGCGGCGCCAGCCACGAGGCCATCCTGGACGTGCTGGAGCGGGCCGTCGGCGATCCGCGCAAGGCCAGGGCGGTGCTGCTGGTGGCGCAGTCGTTCCTGTTGTCGGCGCCCACCATGCTCGACCCCGTGACGCAGGACGAGCTCGACGCGGAGCTCGCCGTCCTCCTGGAGGCCTACCTTGCCCAGTAGCTCACTGAACTCCCGCAGAAGAGCCCGCGAGCTGCGCCAGGTCGCGGAGGAACAGGTGGACGTGCTGGTGGTGGGACTCGGCGCGACGGGGGCCGGCGCCGCCCTGGACGCCGCCTCCCGGGGGCTGAGCGTAGCCGCCATCGACGCGCACGACATGGCGTTCGGGACCTCCAGGTGGAGCTCCAAGCTGATCCACGGCGGCCTGCGCTATCTGGCCAAGGGGCAGGTGGACGTCGCCTACGAGAGCGCGGTCGAGCGCGGGATCCTGCTGCGGACGACCGCTCCGCACCTGGTCGGGGCGCACCCCTACCTCCTGCCGCTGACCACGGACGTCTCGCGGCGGCAGGCGGCGCTGGTCATGGCCGGCTACCGGCTCGGCGACGGGCTGCGCGCCGCCGCCCGCACGCCGCGCCGCCTGCTGCCCGGCCCCGTGCGCCTGAACGCCGCCCGCGCGCACACGCTGGCCCCCGTGCTGGGTCAGGACGGCCTGCGCGGCGCGCTGCTGTCGTGGGACGGCCGCCTGCTCGACGACGCCCGCCTGGTGGTCGCGATCGCCAGGACCGCCGCCGCGCACGGCGCCCGCGTGCTCACCCGCTGCCGTGCCCTGCGGCTCACCGACCACGGCGCGCTGGCCCGCGACGAGCTGACCGGCGAGGAGCTCACCATCCGGGCCAAGGCCGTGATCAACGCGACCGGCGTCTGGGCCGGCACCCTGGACCCCGGCGTGCGGCTCCGGCCCTCCCGGGGCACCCACCTCGTGCTCGCGCCGGGGACGCTCCCCGGGCTGATCGCGGGCATGCATCTGCCGATTCCCGGAGAGACCAACCGGTTCGCGCTCGTACTCCCCCAGAGCGACGGCCGCACGTACGTCGGCCTGACCGACGAGCCGGTGGACGGGCCGGTGCCCGACGTTCCCGAAGCGCCCGAGGAGGACGTGAGAGCCCTGCTGGGGTTGCTCAACGGGATTCTTGAGACTCATGTGACCCCCGAGGCGGTCGCGGGCGCCTACGCGGGCCTCAGGCCCCTTCTGGCGGCGGACGGGCACACGGCCGACCTGTCCCGCAGGCACGCGGTGTTGTCCGAGAGCGGCATCATCACGGTGGTCGGGGGCAAGCTGACGACTTATCGGCGCATGGCCCAGGACGCGGTGGATCGAGCGGTCTCCTCCAGAGACCTCAGGGCCGGCCGCAGCCGTACGCACCGGCTCCCGCTGACCGGCGCCGGTCCCCAGCCGTCCGGAGTGCCCCTCCGGCTGACCGGGCGGTACGGCAGCGAGGCGGCGGCCGTGCACGAGCTCGTCAAGGCGTATCCGGAGGAGGTCGGGCTGGGCATCACCCAGGGCGAGCTGCTCTGGTCGGTCCGGCACGAGGGCGCGCTCGACGCCGGCGACCTGCTGGACAGAAGGACCCGGATCGGTCTTGTCCGGCAGGACAGGGACCGGGCGCTGTCCGCGACACAGGACGTACTTGATCGAATCAGCCGCCTCTGAACGCGCCAATACGTTAGGTTAGTCTTACCTAATAAGTTGGCGAAGGGGGAGATCGGCGTTGGCCAGGGGCTGCGACCACCCGGTCGGATGTCATGCCGGAGAAGTGCCCACGTTGGCCAGCGCCACCGTGGGCGCGCGACTCTGGCTGCTGATCGAATACACCGGCGCGTGGCCGTCCCGCATGGAAAGCTCCGAACTCCCTCAAAAAATCTCAGAACTCGTACGCCGAGCGCTGGAACGCGGTATCAGGCCCCAGCTGATCCGCCGCCCCGGAAAGCGGACCCGCCCGCAGGAGCAGGGCATCCACGTGCTATTGGCCTACGCCGAGGGCGACCACCCATGGCTGGCCGGCGGTGTCGTCGCAGGTCCTGACGATCTTGACCTGGACGCGTTCACGGCCGGAGTGGTCCCGGAGTCCTGCATACTTGAACACGAGCCGGTATTTCTGGTCTGCACGCACGCCAAGCGCAATGTGTGCTGCGCCCGCATTGGACTACCTCTCGCTCGGTCGCTGGCTGATTTCTTGCCCGACAGAGTGTGGGAAACGTCACACGTTGGCGGCGATCGTTACGCCGCCAACCTCGTGTGCTTGCCACACGGAATTTTCTACGGCAGCATGTCTCAGGCTGCTGCACTGGCAGCGGCTAACGCGTACCGGTCGGGCGAGGTCATTCTCGACCGCTACCGGGGACGCGCAGGCATCCCTGAGCCATTGCAGGCCGTCGAGCATTTCGCCCGAGCACATACGGGAGAGTGCTCCGTCGGCGCAGTGGCCGTGGAGACCTCCAGGTCGGACGGCGACGTCACCGTGGCAATCGTGCGGGTCAACGCGCGGGGCCAAGGCGACGTCCGGTTCCAGGTTGTGGTTGAGCCATCGGCGTTCACAGCGCCGTGTGGTACGGCTTGCGCCGAGACGATCACCACCTACCGGCTGGTTTCGCTGGACAGGCTCGCGCCTGTGCGGTACGCCACGCCCGCCCTCGCCTGATCAGGGGAACATCACGGCCCGGCCATGCGTTGGAACAGTGATGCCAAAAGCGTCCAATGCGGCTCAAATCCCGAAATACCTCTCACGAAGGTGGTTTTCTCATGTCTCAGGTACGTCGGCAGCTCGCCCGCCCGCGCCCCAGCTGGGGTTGGCAGGATGATGCCGCGTGCCGGGGTGAGGACCTCGTGCTCTTCTTCGGCCCCGATGGGGAGCGGCAGCCCGAGCGTGACGTGCGTGAGCGGAAGGCCAAGGCGATCTGCGCCCAGTGCCCTGTCCGCAACGAGTGCCTTGACTACGCGCTGTCCCGGCCGGAGAAGTACGGCACGTGGGGCGGTCTCAACGAAGACGAGCGCGCTTCCGAGCGTCGCCGTCGTATGCGCCGCGCGGCCAGCGCCGGCATCACCGCCGCCTGACACACCCGGCAGCAACACCATCGTCCGTGTGATCACGCAGTTGTCCCGATGAACCGGGGTCTGGCCATCCACGCCCAGGCCCTGGCGAACCCGGTCGTGGCAACTGCCTGATCAAACGCCTCACTCCGCACCCGCGGAACACGGGACCACCCAGCCGCCACCAGGCTGGGTGGTCTTCCGGGTTTCAAGGCCGCCTCGACGCCGCTCCAAGGCCGTCTCAAGACGACGCGGGCGAAGGCGCGCGTACCGGACATCCGGCCGCAACCGGCCGTCGCCGTCCGTTAGGAATGCCGTCATGTGGCCGCCCTAGGGTGCCGCCATGACACGCCCCGCCATCCTGACCTGCGCGGCCGTGGCCGCCGTCACCCTGGCCACCGCCACCCCCGCCATCGCCGCGCCTGCCCCCGCCACCCCTGCCGTCGCCGCCCCCGGCTTCGGGCAGGCCACGCTGACCGGGTTCGCGTCGCTGCCCGCCCAGACGTACGTCCCCGGCAGCGAGCCGTCCGGGTCGCTGCTGGGCACCGCTCCCGTCAACGGACTCACCCCGCCGTTCCCGGGCCAGCCCGTCCAGGGCTTCAGCGGCATCGTCCGCCGCCACGACGGCACCTTCGACGTCCTGTCCGACAACGGCTTCGGCAACAAGGCCAACAGCGCGGACTTCCTGCTGCGCGTGCACCGGATCAAGCCGGACTTCGACGGCAAGGCCGTCGACGTGCGCGGCGGCTTCAACCTGACCGACCCGCGCGGCCTGGTGCCGTTCGCCCTCACGCGTCAGGACCGAACCCTCACCGGCGCCGACTTCGACGTCGAGTCGATCGTGCGCGCGGTGGACGGCACGTACTGGATCGGCGACGAGTTCGGCCCGTACCTGCTCCACTTCGACCAGAAGGGTCGCCTGACGCAAGCCCCGATCGAGCTGCCCGGCGTCAAGGCGCCCGAGAACCCCACCCTGAACGGCGGGCAGCCCAACCTCGCGAGCAGCAAGGGATTCGAGGGCATGGCCAGGTCCGTGGACGGCCGCCGCCTCTATCCGCTGCTGGAGGGCACGGTGAGCGGCGACCCGGCGGGGACGCTGCGGATGCACGAGTTCGACCTGCGCAAGGGGGCCTACACCGGCCGGCGCTGGACGTACCGGCTGGACGACCCCGCGCACTCCATCGGCGACGCGATCGCGGTCGACGCCGACCGCTTCCTGATCATCGAGCGGGACAACCTGCAGGGCGACGCCGCCAAGGTCAAGCGCGTCTACCTGGCCGACCTGCGCGACAGGGACCGCGACGGCGCGGTGGACAAGACCCTGGTGGCCGACCTGCTCGACCTCGCCGACCCGCGCGGCCTGGGCGGGACGCCGGGCACGTTCAGGTTCCCGTTCCAGACGATCGAGGACGTCGTCATCCTGAACGACCGCACGCTCGGCCTCCTCGACGACAACAACTTCCCCTTCGCCAGCGGGCGCACGCCCGGCAAGCCGGACGACAACGAGTTCATCACCGTACGGCTGACGCGCGGCCTCAAGGCCGACCCCCGCGTCTACCTGTAGGGACACCGCAAGGGCGGGCCGATGAACCGGCCGGTAAGGTGCCTGCCATGTCATCCCGACGATCGCCCGTAACCGCCGACGACCTCGACGAGGTCGTGCGGCTGGCCGTCACCGGCCTCTCCGGAGCCTCCCCGGAGGCTTGGGAGGGGAAGGCCGGCTCACTGGAGTGGACCTGCTGGGAGACCGTCGAGCATCTCAGCGACGACCTGTTCGCCTACGCCGTCCAGCTCGGCCTCAGAACGCCGCCGCTCGACGTCTACGTCCCCTTCACCCTGGACAGCCGCCGGCCCGGCGGGCCGAGGAACACCGTGCACGCCGACCGCGCGGCGGGTCCCGCCGGGCTGATGCAGGTGCTGGAGACCAGCGGCGCGCTGCTGGTCTCGATGGTGCGCACGACGCCGCCCGAGGCCAGGGGGCACCACACCTTCGGCGCGTCGGATCCGGAGGGCTTCGCCGCGATGGGCCTCGTGGAGACGCTGGTCCATGTGCACGACGTGGCGGCGGGCCTGGGCCGGGACTGGTCGCCGCCCGCCGGCGTCTGCGCCCGCGTGCTGGCGCGCCTGTTCCCCGACGCGCCGCTCACCTCGGAGCCCTGGACGACCCTGCTGTGGGCCACCGGCCGCGCCGACCTTCCCGGCCATCCCCGGGTGTCCAAGTGGCGCTGGTACGGGGCTCCCCTGTCCGAGTCGTGACCGGAACCCTCACCGGGCCAGACCGTAACCCGGTGAGGGGCCGCGCTCAGACGATGAAGTCGTCGAACTCGCCGTCCTTGGCCCCGAGGACGAACGCGGTGATCTCCGCCTGGGTGTAGACCAGCGCCGGCCCCTCGGGGAACCGCGAGTTGCGCATGGCGATCTCGCCGGTGGGCAGGCTCGCGACTTCGACGCAGTTGCCGTTCGGGTTGCTCCGCTTGCTTTTGCGCCAGGCGACGGGAAGGCGGCCGGCGGGCGTTCCGTTCCGGAACTCATGCATGGGGGCGGCTCCTCGCGATCTTACGGATGCACGTGCATCCGCGTTTGCGAGGAGACAATACGGCAGCGCGCCGATCGCCATATACCGGACGACCAAAAATCACCGGTATGGAGTGGATCACAGGAGAATCCGCAGCTCATCGGGAAATGAGACGTTCCAGGAAGCGCCTGGTCGCTTTCGGCTCCTCCGCCTGGATGCTGAGCCGGTCCATGACCTCCATGTAATGGTCGGAATCTGCTGGTTTATCCAGATAGAGAGCGCTGGTGAGCTGTTCCATGTAGACCACGTCGGGCAGCTCGCGCTCCGGGAAGCGCAGGATGCTGAACGGCCCGCCGGCCGCCGCGTGACCACCCCGGTCGAACGGCATGATCTGCACGGTGATGTTGCGCTCTGCGGTGATGTCCAGCAGGTGCGCGATCTGCCCGCGCATCGTCTCGGGACCGCCCAGCATGCGGCGCACCACGGCCTCGTCGATCACCGCCCAGACCGTCAGCCCGCTCTCCAGCCGCTTCTGCCGGGTGGTGCGCAGCGTCACGCGCCGGTCCAGCTCGGACTTGGCGGCCTTCTCGTGGGCCAGCTCGATGACGGCCCTGGCGTACTCGGGGGTCTGCAGCAGGCCGGGGACGAACTGGTTCTCGTAGGTACGCATGCTGGAGGCGGCGCCTTCCAGGCCGATGTAGACCTCGAACCAGGAGGGCAGCAGATCGCCGTACTTGTGCCACCAGCCGGGTGCGTTGGCCTGCTTGGCCAGGGCGAGCAGCGGCTCGCGCTCAGCGGGGTCGGTGACGCCGTAAAGGGTCAGCAGATCCGCCACGTCGCGCTGCTTGAAGCTCACCTGGCCGAGCTCCAGCCGGCTGATCTTGGCGTGAGATGCGCGAATCGAGTACCCGGCGTCCTCTCGGGAGATACCCTTGTCCGAACGGAGCCTGCGCAGTTGGGTCCCCAGCAGGATCCGCAACACCGTGGGGCTTCCCGGCGAATACCGGAAAAGCTTCCCCTCCGCGCTTTCTGCGCTCACCGCACCGCTCCTAGATCATCTGCACGTGCAGATGCGATCAGCATCCGTAAACGACCAAAAGTCTTGCATTGGTAAGCACTCCCCGTAAAGATGGGCATTGGATCACCAGACCGCGCTTCGGGGGCCAGAATGACGACTTTCGACGCCCGGCCGCAAGCCGCTATCGGTTGTCGGCCGCCAGGATGGCTTTTTTCCATTCTGGCCGACGGCCATGCCGGCGAGTGCGACGCGATGTTCCCCTTCCATCAGCGCACCGCCCTGGAGCCCGCCTGCGTGGCGACGGCCAGGAAGTTCGTCGACCAGACGCTCACCTCGTGGGGCGTGGTCGAGCGGACCTTCGACACCCAGCTCGTGGTCTCCGAGCTGGTGACCAACGCGATGCGGCACGGCGGCGGCGCGGAGCAGCTCCGGCTGCTCACCCACCGGACCGAGCTGGCCTGCGTGGTCACCGATCACAACGCGACCGCGCCGGTGGCGGCGGCGCCTGACG
The DNA here is from genome assembly GCF_053592075.1 of Nonomuraea sp. NPDC002799. Taxonomy (NCBI): domain Bacteria; kingdom Bacillati; phylum Actinomycetota; class Actinomycetes; order Streptosporangiales; family Streptosporangiaceae; genus Nonomuraea; species Nonomuraea sp. NPDC002799. The sequence goes on along the minus strand of NZ_JBSFVA010000014.1, from coordinate 178,920 downwards.
TCTACTCGGAGTTCGGGCGCGGGCTGCGGCTGGTGGACGCGCTCTGCACGGCCTGGGGATGGTTGTCCCCCGGCGGCGCCCGCAAGATCGTCTGGGCCATCCTCGCGGGCTGATCATCCGCCCGGTCACCGTCTCCCGAGCAGTTCGAGCACGTCGTCGTCGCTGAGCTGGTCGAAGCGCACATACCACTGCCCCACGGCCCTGAAGTCGAGGGGCGTCATCAGCACCACCACCTCGTCGGCCTCCGCCTCCAGCGACCGTACCGTTTCGAGCGCCCCGACCGGCACCGCCAGCGTCACCCTGGCGGGCCCCGCCGTCGCGACCGCCCGGAGCGCCGCCCGCGCGGTGCCGCCGGTGGCCAGGCCGTCGTCGACCACGATCACCTCGCGGCCCCCGAGTGCGGGCAGCGGGTGGTCGCCCCGGTAGACGCGCACCCTGCGGGCCAGCTCGTCGCGTTCCTGCTCCACGACGTCGGCGACGGACTCGGGCGTCATGTCCAGCCGGCGCAGCAGCTGCAGGTCGAAGACCGGCTCCCCGCCCTCGGCTATCGCGCCGACACCCAGCTCGGGCGCCGGCGGATAGCCGATCTTCCTGGTCACCAGCACGTCGAGCGGAACGCCGAGGCGGCGCGCGATGGGCACCGCCACCGCCACACCGCCCCGGGGCAGTGCCAGCACCACGGGGTCGCGCACGTCCTGCAGCCGCTCGGCGAGCAGCGCCCCCGCCTCGGCCCGGTCTGCGAAGAGCTCCATGACCTCTGCCTACCCGCGCACACACGCTCCTCGCCACCATGGCCCCGCCATTCCCTGGTCAAGAGGCGGGGCCACGATCGCCACGGCGCCCCGTCAGGGGCGGCTGCGGCCGGAGCGGCGCATCTCCTTGTGAATGATCTTCCACTTGTTCTGCTGCTCCTTGCGCAGCCGCGCGTCGGTCCTGGAGGCCATCCAGGCCGCCTCCCGCTGCAGCTTGCGCCAGCTCTGCAGCCGCCGCTCCGGCAGCTCACCGCTCTCCAGGGCGGCCACCACCGCGCAACCGGGCTCGCTGGTGTGCCCGCAGTCGCCGAACCGGCACCGCTCGGCCAGCGTCTCGATGTCGGAGAAGACCAGGTCCACCCCGTCGCCGATGTCGTAGAGCCCGATCCTGCGGATGCCCGGGGTGTCGATGACGAGCCCGCCCTCGGGCAGCAGGATGAGCTCCCGGTGCACGGTGGTGTGCCGGCCGCGCCCGTCGGCGGCGCGCACCTGCTGGGTCTCCATGACCGGGTCGCCGGCCAGGGCGTTGACCAGGGTGGACTTGCCCGCTCCCGACGGGCCGAGGATGACGGCCGTACGGGAGCCCGACAGGTAGCCGGCGGCCAGCTCGACCCCGTCGCCCTGCAGCGAGGAGACGGCGTGCACCGCCACGCCCGGCGCGGCGACGCGGACGTCGGCGAGCAGGTCGTCGAGGCCGTCGTCGAACAGGTCGGACTTGGTGAGGAGCACGACGGGCGTGCCGCCGGACTCCCAGGCCAGCGCGACGAGCCGCTCGATCCGGCCGAGGTCGGCGAAGTCGGTGGAGTGCATGGACGGCTCGGCCACGAAGACGACGTCGACGTTGGCGGCGAGCACCTGCCCCTGGCCGTCGCCGGACAGGCCGCCGACCGAGTCGCGGCTCACGCCGCCTCGGACGAAGGCGCTGGTCCTGGGCAGGACCTCGTCGAGCTCGTAGCGGCCCTCGGGCAGGAGCCTGAGGGCGACCCAGTCGCCGACGCACGGCAGCGACACGGGATCGGCGGCGGACGCCCGGCGGACGCGGGCGGCGTACTTGACGTGATGCTGGCCGTCCGCCGCGAGCACTTCGGCGGCGCCGCGATCGACGCGGGCCACGCGGGCGGGGACGGTGTCAGCGGGCAGCTCGGAGGTACGGAGATCGGTCCAGCCGAGCAGCGAAAGATGGTGAGACAACGCGGTGCAACCTTTGATTCGAGAAGGAACGGGCAGCTCAGACGAGCACCCGGAGGTGAAGGGACGGCAGGCTGAACAGGACGACCCGCATAGTCCTCACCTCCTCGAATCGGTTACCGATGCGACTTTACGCACCCTGTCGCCGGCGATGCAATCACATTTCATTGCGCGATCTGTTGAACCGTGCCAGGGCGGCGGGCCGTACCACCTCCCGACGGACCCGAGAAAGGGGAATGATGCGAGTCGGCACCTATCCCCCGCCCTCGGCCGAGGGAGCCGCCCCGATGGGCAAGCCGCGCTTACGGCACTGGATCCGGCGTGTGCGTCCGGACGACGAGGTCGTCGTGTCCGCGCTCTACCGGGAGTACCACAGGCCGCTGCTGGCCTTCGTGATACGGCTGACAGCAGGCGATCGGCAATGGGCGGAAGACGTAGTGCAGGAAACCATGATTCGCGCCTGGCGCAGCTCGGAACAGCTCGACCCCGACTCGGTCTCGCTGATGCCCTGGCTCGCCACGGTCGCCAGACGTATCGTGATCGATGACCGGCGGCGCCGGGACGCCCGCCCCCAGGAGTCGGGCGACGGACCGCTGGAGAGCATGCCCGTGCCGGACGAGATGGAGGGACTGCTGCACCAGGTGGTCGTGTCAGAGGCGCTGAAGGCGTTATCGCCGGCACACCGCGAGATCCTCAACGAGACGATCTTGCGGGACCGGTCGGTCAACGACGCCGCCGAGGCGCTCGGCATCCCGGTGGGCACCGTGAAGTCCCGGGTCTACTACGCGGTTCGCGCGCTGCGCATCGCGCTGGAGGAGAGGGGGGTGACGGCATGACCTCGAGAGTCGAGCATACGGATGTGGGCGCCTACGCGCTCGGCCTGCTGGAGGAGGACGACAGGGAGGCCTTCGAGACCCACCTCCTCCGCTGTCCCGACTGCCGCTTCGAGCTGGCCGACCTGGCCGGCGTGGCCAGCGCGCTGCACGGGATCGGCCCCGTGGAGGACGCCGACCCCCCTTCCCCTGACCCTGTGATCGATCTGCTGCGGCACAAGAAGGCGACCGACCGGCGGGCGCGCCGGGGCACGTTCGTCATCGGGCTGGCGGCCGCGGTCACGCTGGTGGCCGGCGGGCTGACGATCGGCACGCAGCTCACGGCGGGCAGCGCGCCGCCGGTCGCACAGGGTCACGATCATCACATGGGCCCCGCCGAGCAGTTCTACGCCGACGGCACGCCCATCGACGGCAAGGGCGTGGACGGGGTGACCGGCGGCCTGGTCGTGGAGTCGAAGGGGTGGGGCACGCACGCGGCGCTCAAGCTGGCCGGCGTCAAGGGGCCGCTGGAGTGCGAGCTGATCTCCGTCGCCAAGTCGGGCGAGCGCCGGGTGATGACCGGATGGTCCGTACCTCCAGCCGGGTACGGAGTGCCGGGATCGCCTGACCCGCTCTACATGCACGGCGGCAGCGCCACCCCGATGAAGGAGATCGAGCGTTTCGAGGTCGTCACCTCGACCGGCAAGAAGCTGCTCACCATCCAGGCCTGACCTTCAGCCCTGCCGAGCCCTCCCACCGCTGGTGGGAGGGCTTTTTTTGCCGCTAATCGGCTTTGTGTAGTTTTACGGGTTGATCCGGTTGAACCTCTCCGGACTCCGGCGCGTACTGCCTGCCGTACCGACCGGAATATCCAGCCTTTTAAGAGGTTTCATCATGTCTATCCGAAAGATCATGGTTCCTGGTGTTTTGCTGTCTGCCGCCCTGTTCGCCGTTCCCGCTCCGGCGCAGGCCGCCGGTGACGAGGTCTATCTCGCCGCCGGGCTGCGCGGTGCGAACGAGGTGGGCGCCGCGGGTGACGCCGACGGGCGTTCGACGGTCGTGCTCAGGATCAGCGGGGACGAGGTCACGTTCGCGGCCCGGTGGAACAAGATCGGCGCGCCTGCCGCCGGTCACGTGCACGCGGGCGCCAAGGGCACGAACGGCGACGTCAAGCTCGACCTCTTCACCAAGGCGCTGCCCAAGACCGTGCTCGGCGTCACCGGCACCGTCAAGGCCGGCCCCGAGCTGGTCACGGCGCTCCTCGCCGACCCCGGCGGCTTCTACGCCAACCTGCACGACGCGCGGCATCCCGAGGGCGCGGTACGCGGGCAGTTCCACCGGCTGAGCAGGCCGGTCGACCTGGGCGGGGTGCTGCACGGCAGCAACCAGGCCACGCTCTCCTCGCGGGCCGGGGGCGCCCAGGAGGTTCAGGAGAACGACGGCAAGAAGCGCGGCGACCAGGACGGGCAGGCCCTGTGGTGGCTGCGTCCGAACGGCTCGTCCATCGCCTGGACCGCCTCCTGGTCGGGGCTCGGCCCGGTGACCGACGGCCACCTGCACCAGGGCGTGGCGGGCAGGAACGGGCCGGTCGTCGCGGGCCTGTTCACCGGCGCCCTGCCGGCGAACGTGACCGGCGTCGCCGGGGAGACGCCGGTGGCCGGCAAGGTCGTCAAGCGCATCGCCGCCGATCCCGGCCGCTACTACACGAACCTGCACACGGCCGACTTCGCCGGCGGCGCCGTACGCGGCCGGCTCTCCGATGAGCCGTTCACCCACCCGCGCGCGCTCACGGCCGACGTGCTGAGCGGCGCGCAGATCTACTCCTGCACCCAGCAGCCCGCGGGCGGCCACGCCTTCACCCAGCTCGGCGTGACGGCGACGTTGCGGCGCGGCATCGACCACTCGTTCGTGACGCCGGGCTCGGGCCCGCCGCAGTGGATCGCCCCGGACGGGAGCGCGGTGCGCGGCGCGGTCGTCACCAGGACGCCGAACGGCGCGGGCAACATCCCCGAGCTGCTGCTCGACGCCACCCAGGCGGGTGCGGCCACCGGGCTGCTCGCGCACACCACGCAGATCCTGCGCCTGAACACCACCGGCGGCGTCGCCCCGGCCGGCGCGTGCACTCCCGGCTCCGAGGTCAAGGTCCCTTACGGAGCGGACTACCTCTACCTGGGCTGAGGCCGACCGGGGGACGACTCGGTCCCGTCCCCCGGAAGGCCGTCCGCGGTCGATCCCGGCCCAGTCCCCCGGGCCGCCGATCGACCACCGCGACGGGGTGCTCCGGTCATCCCGTTCGCGACGAACGCCCCGCCGCACACGGAGCCCGTGCGGCGGGGCGTTCTCGCGCGCCCTCTCAAGCCGGTCTACAGGCCCTTTTACAGGCCGGTCTACAGGCCGGTCTACAGGCCGGTTTACAGGCCGGGAGCCGGGAACTGCGCGGTGAGCTCGCTGACCTCGTGGTGAACGCGGGTGATGACGTCCTCGGCGTCGCCCTTGGCCAGGGCGGTGACGACCTCGTCCATCCAGGCGCCGATCTGCCGCATCTCCGCCTCGCCCATGCCGCGCGAGGTGACGGACGGCGTGCCGATCCGGATGCCCGACGGGTCGAACGGCTTGCGCGTGTCGAACGGCACCGTGTTGTAGTTGGTCTCCAGCCCGGCCCGGTCGAGCGCCTGGGCGGCCGGCTTGCCGCCGATGCCCTTGGGCGTGAGGTCGAGCAGGATCAGGTGGTTGTCGGTGCCGCCGGAGACCAGGTCGAACCCGCGCGCGGACAGCTCCTCGGCCAGGGCCTTGGCGTTGGCGACGATCTGGTGGGCGTAGTCGCGGAACGACGGCTGGGCGGCCTCGTGCAGGGCGACCGCGATGGCGGCCGTGGTGTGGTTGTGCGGGCCGCCCTGCAGGCCGGGGAAGACGGCCTTGTTGAGCGCCTTGGCGTGCTCGTCGGAGGTGGCCATGAGCATGGCGCCGCGCGGGCCGCGCAGCGTCTTGTGCGTGGTCGTGGAGATCACGTCGGCGTGGCCGACCGGGGACGGATGCGCGCCGCCGGCGACGAGGCCCGCGATGTGCGCGATGTCGGCCGCGAGAACGGCGCCGACCTCGCGGGCGATCGAGGCGAAGCCCTCGAAGTCGATCGTGCGCGGGATCGCGGTGCCGCCGCAGAAGATCAGCTTCGGCCGGTGCTCCAGCGCGAGCTTGCGGACCTCGTCGAGGTCGATGCGGCCGGTGTCCTGACGCACGCCGTAGCGCACCGAGTTGAACCACTTGCCGGTGGCCGAGACCGACCAGCCGTGGGTCAGGTGGCCGCCGAACGGCAGGCCCATGCCCATCACGGTGTCGCCGGGCTCCAGGAAGGCCAGGTAGATGGCGAGGTTGGCGGGCGAGCCGGAGTAGGGCTGGACGTTGGCGTGGTTGACGCCGAACAGGGACTTGGCCCGCTCGATGGCCACGGTCTCGACCTGGTCGATGACCTGCTGGCCCTCGTAGTAACGCTTGCCCGCGTAGCCCTCGGAGTATTTGTTCGTCAGGACGGTGCCCGTGGCCTCCAGCACGGCCTTGGACACGTAGTTCTCGGATGCGATCAGCTTGACGGTGTCGGCCTGGCGACGCTCTTCAGCCTTGATGAGCTCGGCGATCTGCGGGTCGACGCTAGCGAGAGAACCCATGACTCTCCAGTCATCGTGGACGATCTGCGAAGACCCAGGCGCACGGCCTCCGCTCCTTTCGCTCCCCGGTGGTCGATCCCACCCAATGCGCCAGTCGCGACTCGCTACAGACGATAGCGGATCCAGCACGCGCTCATGGCTCGGCGACCTGTTCCCCCAGGCAGCGCACCTACTGAAGAAAGCCCTGGTCAACGGCCTTTTTCGAGGCTTGGGGGCGGTGCAGAACCGGCCGTCCGGGAGGGCGGAGCGCTATTTGGTCCGGCTCTCGCCCGGCCAGAGCCGGTCCACTTCGGCGTTGAGGATGGCGCCGATCAGCACGGCCAGCGCGGTGATGTAGAGCCACAACAACAGCGCGATGGGCGCGGCGAGTGAGCCGTACACGGAGACGGGCGAGAACCAGGCGGCCAGCACCGCCCGCAACACCGCCGCGCAGACGATCCACAGGAACAGCGCCAGGATCGCGCCCGGCAGCTCGCGGTACCACTTGGTGCGCACCGGCACGCTCACGTGGTAGAGCACGGTCAGGAACAACACGGAGCCGATGATCACCACCGGCCAGTAGAGCAGGTCGATCATGACGCCGTACTCGCCCGGCAGCGCGTCCTTGAGCAGCGTCGGCCCGATGACCAGGATCGGCATGACGATGATGCCGATGATCAGGCCCATGATGTAGAGGCCGAAGGACATGAGCCTGGTGCGGATGATGCCGCGCTCCTCGCCGAGCCCGTAGGCCACGGAGATGAGGTCGACGTAGACGTAGAGGGCGCGGGAGCCGGACCAGAGCGACAGCAGGAAGCCCAGCGAGATGATCGAGACCTTGCCCGCGTCGTCGCTGAGCACGTCGGTGATGAGCGGGTTGATCACCTTCTTCACCGCGTCGTCGGTGAACAGGAGACCCGCCTGCTCGATCACCCACGTCTTGACCTGTGTGACCACGGTCGGGCCGAGCCAGGTGCCGAGCTTGCCCAGCACGCCGATCAGCCCGAGCACGAACGGCGGCAGCGACAGCAGCGCGAAGAACGCCGCCTCGCCGGCCAGCCCGGTCACCCGGTAGGTGATCCCGGCGTTGGTGGAGGCGCGCACGATCGCCCACGCGTGGGTGTCGAGCACCCAGTTGAGCCTGGCCCGGGCGTGGGAAACCGGCCCTCGCTTGCGCCGGGTAGGCGCGTCGGTGGACGTCATGGGCACCCAACGGTATTCGCAGTGACTCTTCGGGACAGCTTACGTCCCAGCCACTGCCCTAGTCGTTGTCGACGATGCGCGCGCCCAGCGGGAGGAGGGAGACGGGGATCAGTTTGACGTTGGCGACGCCCAGCGGAATGCCGATGATCGACAGGAACAGCGGGATCGAGGTCACCACGTGCCCGACGGCCAGCCAGACGCCCGCGACCACGAACCAGATGATGTTGCCCAGGAGCGAGAACACCCCCGCGTCCGGGTCGCGCACGACGGTCCTGCCGAACGGCCACAACGCGTAGGCGGCGATCCTGAACGAGGCGATGCCGAACGGGATGGTGACGATGAGGATGCAGCAGATCACGCCCGCCAGAGCGTATCCGAGTGCCAGCCAGATCCCGGCGAACACCAGCCAGATGACGTTCAAGATTGTGCGCATGCTCACAGCATGTCACCGGCGGTGCCGTCCGCGTCATCCGGAGAGACCCTGATCTTCCCCTGGCCTCGGGGCCCGGCCGCTCCCAGGGGGCCCGGCGAACGCCTGCGCGATGGGCAGCCACGCCCGCGCGGGCTCCCCCGCGATCTCCAGGGCGGTGTCGGCCAGGTGGATCCGCTGGGTGACGACCAGGCAGAAGTCGAGGATCGGCCCGCGCACCACGCCGGCCGCGCCGGGCGGCCCCGCGGTCCAGGCGGAGCCGTCGGGCATGGTCAGCTCCGCGCGCACCGGCTCGGCGGGCGCGGGCAGCCCGCGTACGGCGAAGCTGTACGGCCTGGCCCTGAATCCGATCGACGCCACGTGCCGCAGCCGGGCCGTCGGCCTCCTGACGACGCCGAGCGCGTCGGCCACGTCCTGCCCGTGCGCCCAGGTCTCCATCAGCCGCGCGGTGACGAAAGAGGCGGCCGACATCGCCGGTCCGAACCACGGCACCCGATCACGGGGCCCGAGGGTGACGAACGCCTCGGTCATGCGGGCCCGCGCCGTGCGGAACCAGTCGCGCAGCTCGCCCGGGGTCATCCCGCGCGCCTCCCGCGCGACGTCGTCGACCGACTGGAACTCCGTGAGCGAGGCGGCGTGACCGGCCCCGTCGGTGACCGCCCGGACGGCAGCATCGTCGAACCAGGCCAGATGGCTCACCTGGTCGCGGATTGCCCAGCCCGCGGCGGGCGTGGGCAACTCCCAGTCCGCCTCCCTCAGGGGCGCGAGCAGGGCCTCGAAGGACGCGGTCTCGGCCCGCAGGTCGTCGAGCAACTCGGCCATGAGCTCCACGCGGGCCAGCCTAACCCGAACAACGTTCTAGGAGAATAATACGAGCGTGATCTGCGAAAGCTGCAAGGACAAACGTCACGAGGACTGCCGTGGCGGCTCCTGGTGCGACTGCCAGCACCAGGTCGAGGACAAGCCTGACGAATCGGAGCTCGGCTGGCCCCGGCAGGGCTGAGCAAGTCCACACTCTGGACCCCGTCTTGGACATACGGGACGGTCGGAGTATCTTCGAGGTATGCCAGCGGACCCCATGCTCGTCGGTCGACGCCACGTCGATCTTCAGCGTGTCCGCAGTGCCATCTGTTGCGACGCCCGCTAACACCCCTGTTTTCCGCCGCAGAGCGCGTCGCAATCCTCCTCACCACCCCTGCCCTCGATGACGAGGCGGAGGAATCGTGCGCGCGCCCCTGAACCGAAGGACGCGCAATGAGTACCCCTGCCAGCCGCACACCTGCCAGCCGGCACCACAAACGCCCGCGCGGTGAGGGCCAGTGGGCTCTCGGGTATCGGGAGCCGCTCAACAAGAACGAAGAGAACAAGAAGAACGACGACGGCCTCAACGTCCGCCAGCGCATCATCGACATCTACGCCAAGCAGGGCTTCGACTCCATCGACCCTGCCGACCTGCGGGGCCGGATGCGCTGGTACGGCCTCTACACCCAGCGCAAGCCCGGGATCGACGGCGGCAAGACCGCGATCCTGGAGCCGGAGGAGCTCGACGACAGCTACTTCATGCTGCGCGTGCGCATCGACGGCGGGCAGCTCGACCTGGCGCAGCTCCGCGTGATCGCCGACATCTCCAACGAGTACGGCCGCGGCACCGCCGACCTGACCGACCGCCAGAACATCCAGCTCCACTGGATCGAGATCGAGTCGGTGCCGGACATCTGGCAGCGCCTGGAGGCCGTCGGCCTGTCGACCACGGAGGCGTGCGGTGACACCCCGCGCGTCATCCTGGGCTGCCCGCTGGCGGGGATCGACTCCGACGAGGTGTTCGACGCGACCGCGCAGATCCAGGAGATCAACGAGCGGTTCATCGGCAACCCGGAGTTCTCCAACCTGCCGCGCAAGTTCAAGTCGGCGCTGAGCGGCTGCCCGGCGCACTGCACGGTGCACGAGATCAACGACGTGGCGTTCGTCGGTGTGGTCAACGAGCAGGGTGAGCTCGGCTACGACCTGTGGGTCGGCGGCGGCCTGTCCACCAACCCGATGCTGGGCAAGCGGCTGGGCGTGTTCGTCAGCCCCGAGCGGGCCGCCGACGTCTACGGCGGCGTCATCGGGATCTTCCGCGACTACGGCTACCGCCGGCTGCGGCACCGCGCCCGGATCAAGTTCCTGGTCAACGACTGGGGGCCGGAGAAGTTCCGCGAGATCCTGGAGACCGAATACCTCAAGGAGCCGCTGCCCGACGGACCGGCGCCCGAGCTGCCCCGCGGCAGCCGCCGCGACCACGTCGGCGTCTTCCCGCAGAAGGACGGCAACTTCTACGTCGGCTTCGCGCCCAAGGTGGGCCGGCTCGACGGCGACAAGCTGCACATGATCGCCGACATCGCCGAGCGGCACGGCTCCGGCCGGGTCCGCACGACGGTCGAGCAGAAGATGGTCGTCCTCGACGTCGCGCCCGACCGGGTCGACTCGCTCGTGGCGGAGCTGGAGGCCAATGACCTGCAGGTCCGGCCGTCCACGTTCCGCCGCCAGACGATGGCCTGCACCGGCATCGAATACTGCAAGCTGGCCATCGTCGAGACGAAGGCCGCCGCCGCCGACCTGATCGACGAGCTGGAGCGGCGCCTGCCGTCGTTCGAGCAGCCGCTCACCATCAACGTCAACGGCTGCCCCAACTCCTGCGCCCGCATCCAGGTCGCCGACATCGGCCTCAAGGGCCAGCTCGTCGTCGACGAGAACGGCGACCAGGTCGAGGGCTACCAGATCCACCTGGGCGGCTCCCTGGGCGTCAACCCGGGCTTCGGGCGCAAGGTCCGCGGCCTCAAGACCACCGCCAAGGCACTGCCCGACTACGTGAGCCGGGTCGTGACCAACTACGACGCCCAGAAGAAGGAAGGCGAGGCGTTCGCCGACTGGGTGCAGCGAGCGGACGAGGCGGACCTGAAATGACCACGCGAGCGGTCCCGTTCCACTGCCCGTACTGCGGCGACGAGGACCTGGAGCCCTACGAGGGAGACGGCGGCTGGTACTGCCGCTCCTGCGCTCGCGCCTTCAAGCTGAAGTTCCTGGGAATCGGAGTGAAGATATGACGCTCGTCGACATCGAAGTCGGATTAAGGCAGCAACGCGGCACCCTCGACCTGCAGGGCATCGTCGAGTCCGCCGCGACCTTCCTTGAGGGCGCCCCCGCCCGCGAGATCATCCGCTGGGCGGCGGCCACCTTCGGCGACCGGTTGTGCCTGACGTCCTCCATGAGCGACGCCCTCCTCATCGACCTGGTGAGCCGGGTGAAACCCGGCGTGGACGTGTTGTTCATCGACACCGGCTACCACTTCGCCGAGACGATCGGCACGCGGGACGCGGTGCGGCAGGTCTATGACGTCAACGTGATCGACATCAAGTCGTCGCGGACGGTCGAGGAGCAGGATCGCGACCTCGGCCCCCGCCTGTTCGGCCGCAACCCGGATCTGTGCTGCTACCTGCGCAAGGTGGAGCCGCTGAACCGGGCGCTGGAGCCGTACCTGGCGTGGGTGTCCGGCATCCGCCGCGACGAGTCGTCCAGCCGGACCGGCACCAGGGTCGTCGAGTGGGACGCCAAGCGGCAGATGGTCAAGGTCAACCCGATCGCGGCCTGGACGCAGGAGGACGTCGACAACTACATCTCCGACAACGGGGTGCTCATCAACCCGTTGCACTATGACAACTACCCCTCGATCGGCTGCGCGCCGTGCACGCGGCAGGTCGCCGAGGGGGAGGATCCGCGCAGCGGGCGCTGGGCGGGCCTGGGGAAGGTCGAATGCGGCATTCACCTGTGATCCCCAGCGGGGGACCCGTTCCGTTGGCAGGCGGGACGGCCCCCGGCCGTGTGCCACTGGTGGCGGTGGCGCACGGGTCTCGCGACCCGCGGGCCGCCGCCACCGTGGCCGCGTTGCTCCGGCAGGCGCCCGCGGACGTCCCCGTCCGCGTGGCCTACCTGGATCACTGTGCTCCCACGCTCGGCCAGGCGCTCAGCGGCCTGGAGGAGGCCGTGGTGCTGCCGTTGCTGCTGACGGAGGCCTACCACAGCCGGGTGGACCTCCCGGCGGCGCTGAACGAGGTCCGGGCGCGCGAGCCGCGGCTGCGCGTGCACTACGGCGCCACGCTGGGGCCGCACCCGCTGCTGCTGACCGCGCTGGAGCGGCGGCTGGCCGAGGCGGGCGTGCCGCCCGGCGATCCGGACACGGCGGTGGTGCTGGTGTCGGCCGGTTCGAGCGACGCCAGGGCGAACGCGGTGGTCTCGGGGCTGGCGCGGACGTGGCGGCGTTCCGGCTGGTGGACCGTGTCGGCCGGCTATGCCTCGGCCGCCTCGCCGACGCCCGAGGAGGCGGTGGCCGCGCTGCGGCGGGCGGGCGCCCCGAGAGTGGTCGTGGCGCCCTACCTGCTGGCTCCTGGGCACTTCGCCGACAAGGTGCGGCGTGTCACCCTGGCGGCGGGGGCCGCGGTCGTCTCCGACGTGCTGGGGCCCGCGCCCGAGCTGGTGGACGTGCTGCTGGATCGGTACGAGGCCGCGCAGCGGCAGCCGGTGTCACTACTCGTCGGCTGAGCGGGCTCAGCGCGCTCCGGCCGTGGTCGACGCCGTGCCCGTTCGAGGCCGACGCCGGGTCCGTTCGAGGCCGACGCCGGGTCCGTTCGAGGCCGACGCCGGGTCCGTTCGAGGCCGACGCCGGGTCCGTTCGGGGCCGGCGCGAACCCGATGGGTGGTCAGTAGCCGCGTCTGAGGTCGCGCCGCTCGTCGCGGTGCAGCTCCCGGTGCTCGTCGCGGATCTGCCGGCCCAGCTCGCGGCCCTCGTCGCGCATCTGGCGGCCGAGCGCCCGCCAGTCCTCGCCGTGCAGCCGCCGCCAGTGCTCGCGCCAGGCCGCGAACCCGCGCTGCAGCGGCTGCGCCCGCGAGTCGCCGATCACCTTGACGTCGCCCATCACCGCGTACGCGTGCACGCGCACCACGGGAACGTTCATGCCGGGGGCCGCCTCCAGGACGTCCACCTTCTTGTCGCCCATGATGGCCACGCCGTCGAGGTCGACGTTCACCCCGTCGGGCACGATGATCTTCACGTCGCCCATCACGGAGATGGCCGTGATGTCCACCACGCCCGTGCGCACCTCGGCCTCGCGCAGGTCGAGCAGCACGTCGCCCATCACCGCGACCGCGCCGAGCTCCTGGTCGATCTGCCACTTCCCGCGCCGCTTGGAGTCGCTCATGACGCCCACGAACCAGCGGCGCTTCCTGCCTTCGCGCAGCACCGGCGCGGGCGGGGCGACGGCGCCGCCGGCGGGCAGGTCCTGGGTGAGCAGGGCCAGCTCGGCGTGCGTGGTCGCGGTATAGGCGGCTTCCGTGCGGTCGGTCAGCTCGGCGAGGGTCAGCCTGCCCTCGACCGAGGCGACACGGAGCTGTTCGACGACGGCCTCGCGCTCGGCGTCCGATGCGCGGACCCCACCGGGATCATTCATACTCGCAACATATCGCGTCTTCCCCACATTGACGCTCCTCCTCTGGTAGGAAACGTGTACATACGTCGAACCATGCGCGTTCGTCATGGAGTGTGAACCCGGCCGAGGGCCGGATGCGTACCACGCCATGACACGGGGCCCTGGTTTGGTCCGGGGCGCGGCCGGACCAGGCTAGGGTCCCTGTCATGCATGAGGAACAGCTCTACCGCGCGGCGTTGAACGGCGAGACCGAGACCGTGGGCAAGCTGCTCACCAGCGGCGCCGATCCCAATCAGGCGAGCGAGGGCGAGGACGGCGGCCTGCCGCTGTGCGCGGCCGCCGCGTGGGACCGCGAGGAGGCCGCGACCGTCCTGCTGGCGGGCGGCGCCGACGTCAACGCACGGGAGTCCGGCGGCTGGACGGCGCTGCTCTGGGCCGCCTCCAACGGCCACGCCGCCACCGCCAAGGTGCTGATCGAGGCGGGCGCCGAGGCCGACGCGGCCAATGACGACGGCGACACCCCGCTCTCGCTGGCGGCCAGGCGCGGCGCTCTGGGCGTGGTGCAGACGCTGCTGGAGGCCGGGGCCGACGCCGGCAAGTACGACGGCGACGGCGACACGCCGCTGGACATCGCCGTCGCGTGGGTGGGCGTGCATCTGGAGAGCGCCCTGCTCGACCAGGTCGAGCAGGAGGGCTGGGAGTACGTCGTGGTCCGCCAGCACGCCCACGACGGCACCGAGCTCGTCACGGTGTCCGGACGCTCGGCCGACGGCTCGGAGACCGAGCAGGTGCAGGCCCAGCGCGGCCACGCCGCCATCGCCACCCTCCTGGAGGACGTGACGGGCGTCCACCAGCCCGTGGACCAGCTCGTGGCGCGGGCCCTCGCGCACCGCGACATCGACGGCGACGCCGAGACGTGGTGGATCGTGGCCGACACGCTCGGCAAGCGGGCCGACGAGGAGACGTTCGAGGCGCTGGCCAGGCTGTGCGTGAGCGAGGACGCCAGGGAGCGGGAGTTCGGGGTGGACGCGATCGCCCAGTTCGGGTTCGCGGAGGGCGAGAAGCCCTTCCTCGACCGGACGCTGCCGCTGCTGCAGAAGATGGTCACCACGGAGGGCAACGCACAGGTGCTGCGCTCGGTCCTGTCGGCGCTGGGTCACCAGGGCGATCCGCGGGCGCTTCCGTACGTGCTGGACCTCATCGGGCGGCCCGGGCACAAGCGCACGATGACGGACCCGATCGCGCTGGCCGACGTCCTGACGCCGGATCACGAGGAGGGCCTGGCGCTGCTGGTCGGGATGACCGGCGACGAGGAGGACGAGATCCGCGACTGGGCCACCGCCGGGCTCGCGGGCCTGTCGGCCGACACGCCCGCGATCAGGGACGCGCTGGCGGCCCGGCTCGGCGACGCCGACCTGCGCACGGTGGCGGAGGCCACCCGCGGGCTCGCCGCCCGCGGGGACGAGCGGGCCACGCGGGGAGCCGAGCGGGTGCTCGCGGAGAGCGACGACGACTACGCCCGGGGACTCGTCACGGAATAGCCCGGCGATGTCGAATGCGGCGGGCGGCGCTAGGGGCCGGAGAAGGCCGGGGCCGTTTTCAGCACGTCCCTGGCCAGGGAGAGGTCGCCCGTCAGCTCGGCCGGGAACTCGTCGGGGTCTCCCCTGCCGCCCAGCAGGAAGCAGAACGGGATCGTCTCCGCGGTGATGTGGACGTCCGGCGTGCCGGGCTCCGACTCCTCGACGCCCAGCGGGAGCAGCCACTCGCCGCCGCCGGCGCCCGTCAGGGTGAGGTGGAGGGTGCGGCCGGCGCCGTTCAGGCCCGACATGAGCATCGTCCACGGCAGCAGGCGGGCGCACAGGTCGGCCGTGGGGGCGATGTGCTCCGGGATCGGGTGGGGAAGGGTGATCCGGGCCGTCTTGGCGGCGTCGTCGGTGTGCACCCAGGTCTCCAGTGCCCGGCCGATGATGTGGTCGCGCACGACCGCCTCCGTGCCGTCCAGGGTGGCCTGCGTCGTGGGCGGCAGCTCCGCCAGGTGGCGGCACAGGGCGTCGGCCTGGGCCCGCCAGTCCCTGCGCGTCTGCTCGGGGCTGCGGGCCCGCTCGTAGGCCTGCACGTCGTGCGTACGGCCCAGCGAGTCGGCGGCCCCGATCGGCGGGCCGAGCACGGGAGCGCCCACGGAGGCCGCGAGGAGGCCGTCCTTGGCCGCCAGGTGGGCGACGAGCTCCTGCAACGTCCAGCCTTCGACGATGACGCGCGACCAGTCGTCGTCCACCGCGGAGGCCAGCAGCGCGTCCATGGCGGCGACCCGCCCCGCGTACGGCTCCGCCCAGGCGGCGGTCGCCGCCGCCGGCCTGCGCCGTGCCCGGGCCCCGGCCAGAAGCTGGGGCCGCAGCGAGTGGGCCGGCACCTCGGGGTCCTCCATCATCGCGTCCAGGTAGAGACGCTCGACGGGGTCCATCACACCTCTTCTTCCGCAAGCGCGTCGGCCAGGCGCCGCAGCGCCAGCCGGATGCGCGATTTCGCCGTGCCCTCGGGCACGCCCAGTTCCTCGCCGACCTGCCGGTAGGTCCGTCCGCCGAAGTAGGCCAGCTCCACCGCCTGCCGCAGGCTGTCGGGCAGCGACGTCACCGCCTGCCGCACCCGGCTCGCCTCGTCGGCGGCCAGCACGGTGTCCTCCAGCCTGACCGGCTCGCGTTCGAACAGCCTGGGCCCCAGTGCCGACACGCGTCGCCGTTCCTCGGCGCGTACGTGGTCGACGGCGCGGCGGTGGGCGATCGTGGCGAGCCACGCGCGTAACGTGCCGCGTTCCGGGTCGTAGGCCAGTGGCCGCTCCCAGAAGACCAGGAACACCTCCTGTGTGATGTCCTCGGCGATCACACGGTCCCTGGTGACCCGCAGAGAGAGACCGAAGATCAGCGAGGACAGCCGATCGTATACCTCACCCAGCGCGGACTCATCGCCGCCGACCACCCGCTGATGCAGCAGGCGGTCGTCGTACGGTGCCTCCACTGGCACCACACTCCCGTGTAAATACGGCCATAGGCGGCGGGTGTGCCGCGACCCGAGCATGTCATTATTCGCGGCAAATGTAGAGCCGGATGACCCCGGGCGGGGACTTTCTCGGACCGCGATAAGGTCGAAGAACCACGACCGTAGGGAGCACAACGTCATGGCCACCACACGCACCGCCACCACCCAGTGGAAGGGCGCCCTGCTCGACGGGTCGGGCACCGTGTCGCTCGACACCTCGGGCGTCGGCACGTTCGAGGTCTCCTGGCCCTCGCGGGCCGAGGCCGCGGGCGGCAAGACCTCCCCTGAGGAGCTCATCGCGGCCGCCCACTCCTCCTGCTTCTCGATGGCGCTCTCGCACGGCCTGGCCGGCGCCGGCACCCCGCCGGAGTCGCTGCGGACCAGCGCCGACGTGACGTTCCAGCCTGGCGAGGGCATCACGGGCATCGTGCTCACGGTGCAGGGGCAGGTCCCGGGCATCACGGCCGAGCAGTTCCAGGAGGCCGCCGAGACGGCGAAGGCCAACTGCCCGGTCAGCAAGGCGCTCACGGGCACCACGATCACGCTCAACGCCGAGCTCCTCTGACGCCGCCACCTCGCGCCCGCCGGCCCGTCCCCGGGGCCGCCACAGAGCCGCCCCAGAGCCGCCAAGGGCCGCAGCACGGAGAGCGATCGGGTTATTGAGAGACCAAGAGCACATGCGCGTGCGACAATCGGGTCACATGCGTGAGGTATGGCCGGGCGAGCCCTATCCACTCGGCGGCACCTGGAATGGCGTTGGCACCAGTTTCGCGGTGTTCTCCGAGGTCGCCGAGCGGGTAGAGCTGTGCCTTTTCCACGATGACGGCAGCGAAGAGCGAGTCGATCTCCCCGAGGTCGACGGGTTCGTCTGGCATGGCCATCTGCCGGGGATCCAGCCGGGGCAGCGTTACGGCTATCGCGTCCACGGGCCGTACGAGCCGTCGCAGGGCCTGCGGTGCAACCCGGCCAAGCTGCTGCTCGACCCCTACGCCAAGGCCATCGACGGGGACCTGACCTGGAACCAGGCGCTGTTCCCCTACTACTTCACCGATCCCTCCAGGCGCAACACCGAGGACAGCGCGCCCTACATGCCGAAGAACGTGGTGGTCAACCCGTTCTTCGAGTGGGGCAACGACCGCTCGCCGCGCATCCCGTACCACCAGACGGTGATCTACGAGGCCCACGTGCGCGGGCTGACCATGCGGCATCCGGACGTTCCGCCGGACCTGCGCGGCACGTACGCCGGGGTGGGGCATCCGGCGATCATCGACCACCTGCTGTCGCTCGGCGTGACGGCGGTCGAGCTCATGCCGGTGCACCACTACGTGCCCGAGCACTTCCTGGTCGCCAGGGGGCTGACCAACTACTGGGGCTACAACACCATGGCCTACCTGGCGCCCCATGGCCGCTACTCCAGCGCGGGGACGCGGGGGCAGCAGGTGCTGGAGTTCAAGGCGATGGTGCGGGCGCTGCACGAGGCCGGCATCGAGGTCATCCTCGACGTGGTCTACAACCACACCGCCGAGGGCGACCACATGGGGCCCACGCTGGGGTTCAGGGGGATCGACAACGCGGCCTACTACCGGCTGCACGACGGCGACCGGCGCTACTACCTCGACTACACCGGGTGCGGCAACTCGCTCAACGTGCGCTCGCCGCACGCGCTGCAGCTCATCATGGACTCGTTGCGTTACTGGGTGCTGGAGATGCACGTCGACGGGTTCCGGTTCGATCTGGCGTCGGCGCTGGCCAGGGAGCTGCATGACGTCGATCGGCTGAGCGCGTTCTTCGACCTGATCCAGCAGGATCCGGTGATCTCGCAGGTCAAGCTGATCGCCGAGCCGTGGGACGTGGGTCCCGGCGGCTACCAAGTCGGAAATTTCCCGCCTTTGTGGACGGAGTGGAACGGCAAATATCGGGATATCGTGCGCGATTTCTGGAGGGGCACGCATTCGGCCCTGCCGGAGTTCGCCTCCCGGCTGACCGGCTCCGCCGACCTGTACGAATCCTCCGGCCGCCGGCCCGTCGCCTCGATCAACTTCGTCACCTGCCACGACGGTTTCACCCTCGCCGACCTGGTCTCCTACGACCACAAGCACAACGAGGCCAACGGCGAGGACAACCGCGACGGCACCAACGACAACCGCTCCTGGAACTGCGGCGCCGAGGGCCCGGTCGAGGACCCCGGGATCGTCCGCCTCCGCCGCCGCCAGCGCCGCAACCTCCTGGCCACGCTCTTCCTGTCGCAGGGCGTGCCCATGCTCTCCCACGGCGACGAGCTCGGCCGCACCCAGCGGGGCAACAACAACGCCTACTGCCAGGACAACGAGCTGGCCTGGGTCGACTGGTCGATGCTGCACACGGAGCCGGAGCTGCTCGACTTCGTCCGCCTGCTGTCGAAGTTGCGCCGCGAGCACCCGGTCTTCCAGCGCCGCCGCTTCTTCCACGGCCGCCATCCCGACAACGGCGCCCGCGACCTGATCTGGCTCACCCCCGGCGGCGCGGAGATGACGGCGGGCGACTGGCACATCAGCTACGCCAAGTCCCTGATGGTCTACGTGAACGGCGACGCGATCACCGAGCCCGGCCCTCGGGGCGAGCGCATCGCGGACGACTCGTTCCTGCTGCTCATCAACGCCCACCACGAGAACATGCCGTTCACGCTGCCGGGCGAGGAGCTCGGCAGCGGGTGGCTGCCGGTGCTCGACACCAACGACGACACGGTCGAGGACGCGTTCGGGGACGAACGCTGGCAGCCGGGCGACGTGGTGGCCGTCACGGCCCGCTCACTCCAGGTCCTCCGCAAGCCACGCAAGGGCAAGTGACGGGCGGTCCTGGAGTGGCCGGGCTGAGGGCGTCCGGATGGCGTGGAGGGCGCCGACGCCTGGCCGGGTTGAGGGCGTTCGGGACGTCCTGACCGGGTTGAGGGCGTTCGGGACGTCCTGACCGGGTTGAGGGCGTTCAGAAGACGCGGGCCACGCTGGCCGTGAGGAGCACCAGCGCGAACGTCGCCAGGCCCGCCGTCCCGTGCAGCGCCACCGCCAGCAGCGGGAAGCCCCGCGATCCCTCTCTGTGCCGCCCCGACCCGAGCCAGCGCGTGGACATCGCGAACCCCAGCAGCGCCGCCACCGACAGCCCGCCGAACGCGACCCAGACCAGCGCCCGGCTGCCCGTGGCGAGCCCGCCCGCCCAGCACACCAGCGACAGGACCGCCAGCGCCGGATGGGACAGGACCAGCACGACCGGGAAGCGGGTCACCTTGGCCCGGCGCAGGCCGCCTCCCGACAACCAGAGGTAGAGCAGGTACACCCCGGCGAGGGTGGCGATCGTCCACGTCACAGCGGTGACCAGACCCACTGCGCCTCCCCGTCGATCCCCGTCCCTGCCGTCACGTTAAGCAGAGAGGAGGCCGCCCGTCCTTTGATACACAAAACTGCCAACCGCCGCAAAACCCCCAGCGCCAGGATGTCGGTGGGGTGTGCCAAGGTAGAGGAGTGCGGCGCATCCATCCCGACATAGAAGACAATCCAGACATCGTGCAGGTGTACGCCTATCCGGCGGACCGGCCGTGGCTGCGGCTCAACATGGTTGCCAGCGCCGACGGCGCCGCCTGGCTCAAGGGCCGGTCGGGCGGGTTGTCGAGCGTGGGCGACAAACGCATCTTCCAGATCCTGCGCGGGCTGGCCGACGTGGTCGTCGCGGGCGCCGCGACCGTGCGCAAGGAGGGCTACGGCCCGGTCAAGCCGCGCGAGTCGTGGGCCGACCTCCGGGCGGGCCGGCCCGAGGTGCCGCCGATCGCCGTGATCACCCGGAGTCTCGGCTTCGATCTCGACGACGAGTTGTTCACCGACGCCCCCAGCAGGACGATCGTGATCACCTGCGAGTCCGCGCCCCACGAGCGGCGCAAGGAGGCGGCCAAGCGGGCCGACCTCATCGTGGCCGGCGAGGATGGCGTCGACATGCGCCTGGCCGTGGCCGCGCTGCACGAGCGGGGGCTGACCAGGATCCTGTGCGAGGGCGGTCCCCGGGTCAACGCCCAGCTCTCGGCCTGCGACCTGGTCGACGAGCTCTGCCTGTCGATCAGCCCGATGCTGGTCGGGGGCGGCGCGGCGCGCATACTCAACGGCGAGCCGGCGCCGGGCACACTGAACCTCAGCCAGGTGCTGGAAGAGGAGGGCGTCCTCTTCTGCAGGTACACAAGGGAGCGGAGCCATGACGGAGCCGAGTGAGCCGAGCGAGCTGAACGTGCCCGATGCGCCGAGTGAAGTGAACGAGCCGGATGTGCCCGATGCGCCGGGCGAGGCGGTCGCGGCCGCCGAGGAGCCGGAGCCGGTGCCCAACCTGCCGGTGCGCCCGCCGGTGCCGCCCATGCTGGCCAAGCCGGTCAAGGCCATGCCGAAGCAGGACGGCACGCTGTTCTACGAGCCGAAGTGGGACGGGTTCCGGTGCATCGTGTTCCGCGACGGTGACGAGGTCTATCTGGGCAGCCGCAAGGAGCGGCCGTTCACCCGCTACTTCCCCGAGCTGGTCGAGGCGGTCAGGGCCGAGCTGCCGGACAAGGTCGTGGTGGACGGCGAGATCGTGCTGCCCCAGGGGTCGCAGCTCGACTTCGAGGCCCTGCAGCAGCGCATCCATCCGGCCGCGTCGCGGGTGAAGATGTTGTCGGAGCGGACGCCCGCCCAGTTCGTCGCGTTCGACCTGCTGGCGCTCGGTGACGAGTCGCTGATGGAGGAGCCGTTCTCGGAGCGGCGCGCCCGGCTTGAGGGGATTTTTTCGGAGAAGGTCGGTTCCATCCGGTTGACTCCGGTGACCACCGATGACGAGCAGGCGGCCGAGTGGTTCGAGATGTTCGAGGGGGCGGGGCTCGACGGCATCATCGTCAAGCCCGGCGACCAGCCCTATGTGCCCGACAAGCGCACGATGTTCAAGGTCAAGCACGAGCGGACGGCCGACGTGGTGGTCTGCGGCTACCGGGAGCACAAGTCGGGCCCGATCGTCGGGTCGCTGCTGCTCGGCCTTTACGGCGACGACGGGCGGCTGCACCACGTGGGGGTGGCGGCGTCGTTCCCGATGGCACGCCGGGCGGAGCTGGTGGAGGAGATCAAGCCGTACCTCGCGGAGCTGGGCGAGCATCCCTGGGGCCACTGGGCCGAGCAGGCGGCGGCCAACGCCGGCCA
The DNA here is from genome assembly GCF_053592075.1 of Nonomuraea sp. NPDC002799. Taxonomy (NCBI): domain Bacteria; kingdom Bacillati; phylum Actinomycetota; class Actinomycetes; order Streptosporangiales; family Streptosporangiaceae; genus Nonomuraea; species Nonomuraea sp. NPDC002799. The sequence goes on along the minus strand of NZ_JBSFVA010000014.1, from coordinate 157,225 downwards.
GCCGGCGGCCGGGCCCGCGACCGGCGGGCAGCGGGTGCCAGGAGCGGTCTCCCGGTGGAACGCCAAGAAGGATCTGTCGTTCATTCCGCTCCGGCCTGAGCTGGTCATCGAGGTGGCCTACGACCAGATGGAGGGCGATCGGTTCCGGCACACCGCGCAGTGGCGGCGGTGGCGGCCGGACCGGACGCCGGAGTCGTGCACGTACGAGCAGCTTGAGCGTCCGGTGAGTTACAACCTGGATGACATCCTTGCCCGATAGCCGGTAATTCCGTTATATCTCGACTTATGAGCACTGGTGATGAGTTGAAGGCGGCCGTGGGGGCGCGGCGTGATCTTGGCCCCGACTACGAGGACGCCGTCGTGGCGTCGTTCCTCGACAAGGTGAGCCAGGAGGTCGATCGGCGCGTCGACGAACGCTTGGCCGGGCAGGCCCCCAAGGCTTCCCGGCAGGTCGCCCGTCAGGGAGCGTCCGAGAGTCAGCGGCTCGCCCTCGCGATCGTCTCGCTCTGCCTGGGGACGCTTGCCACGCTCGTCCTCATCCTGGCCGGACAGGGGAGTGCACTGGCCATCATCCCGATCTGGGGCGGAATCGTCATCGTCAACGGCATCTTCAACGGCCCGAACAACAAGTCCTAGCCCTGGGGCTGCTGCCGGGGCGGGGGCTCGGCCGGGTTGACGCGTGGGGATGCCGGCAGTCACGGATTACGGGCGGTTCACGGGGTGAGGGGCGCACGGGGATACACACGAGAGCCAGGGGAAGACGTCAGTGCGCGAGCCGGAGCATCGGCGCGCAGGCGGGCATCGGCGCGCGTGGCATCGGGGCGCGGGCGATGCCGCAAACGGGGAGTCGGCAAACCTCGCCCGAACGATCTCTGCTGCGGCCGGGGTTGGTGGGGCTAGACGGGGCAGATGAGGCCGGCGAATCGGTCGGGGTTGGTGGGGCTAGGTGAGCCAGATGAGGCCGGCGAATCGGCCGGTTGGCTGATCGCGGCGGTGCGAGTAGAGCTCGTCCGACTCGATGGTGCAGCGGGCGTCATGGCGTACGTCCGCCAGCCCCGCTCCCCTGAGCTGTGCCTCGATGCCGGCGCGCAGGTCGAGGGCGGGGGTCTGCCAGGAGGTCGTCGACCACGTCTCGGGGACGCGGGCGGCCACCTGCTCACGCAGATCGGCGGGGACCTCGTAGCAGCGGCCGCATGCGCCGGGGCCGATCAGCGCGACCATGCGCCCGGGCTCCGCTCCCTTCGCCGCCATGGCCGCCACCAGGGCGGCGGCGATGCCTGCCTCGGTGCCGGGGCGGCCGGAGTGGGCGGCGCCGACCAGGCCGGCCACCGGGTCGGCCACCAGCACCGCCGGGCAGTCGGCCCCGAGCGAGGCCAGGGCCAGGCGAGGCTCCGAGGTGAACACGCCGTCCAGCTTGGGCGGGTCGTCGCCGAACGGCTCACTCACGTAGGCGACGTCGGCGCTGTGGACCTGGCGCATGAGGACGACCGCGCGCACGTCCAGCTCGGCTGCCAGACCCGCCCGGTTGGCCAGGACGGCCGCGGGGTCGTCGCCGACCATGCCGCCCAGGTTGCGTGTCCCGTAGGGCGGGGCGCTGACTCCGCCGTGCCGATCGGTGATGGCGACGCGCACTCCAGGGACGAGCTGCATGGCTCGATCTTAGGGCCCCGCGTGGAACGCCAGAGTGCGGGGAGAAGCCCCGTGCACACGCGGGATCGGCCGGGCCGGGTCCCGTACATCATGGAGAGGTGGGCCAGGATGGCACGAGCCGCCGCACGGCCGTGCTGACGTGATCCACCACGAGGAGACCCCGATGACCAGCCTTGCCGACCTGCACGCTCTTCTGGCCCGCCTCGGGCATCCCGTGGTCCAGGTTGTCACTCCGGTGACGTCCGGGTTCGCGGACGGGACGCCGTACCGGTTCGAGATCCCCAGCGTCGAGGGGCCGGACGTGCTGGAGGCGGTCGTCGCCGAGGCCGACCGGCTCGGCGTGCCGGTCGCCAGGACCTCGCAGGGCAGCGGCGTGATGATGCTGAGCGACGCCGAGATCACCCGGATGGCGCGGATCGGGGCCGAGCGCGGCATCGAGGTCAACCTGTTCCTCGGGCCGCGGGCCGCCTGGGACACCGGCGGCCAGGCCAAGGTGACGCAGGCCGTGGGCGCGGCGGCGCGCGGGAACACGATGGTGGCGGCATGTGTGGCCGACGCCCTGCGGGCCTGCTCGCTGGGCATCCGCAGCCTGCTCGTGGGCGACCTCGGCACGCTGGAGGTGCTGCGTACGCTGAAGGAGGACGGCACGCTGCCCGCCAACCTGGTGCTGAAGACGTCCGTGCTGATGCCGCTGACGAACGGCCCGACCGCCGCGATCTTCGAACGCCTGGGCGCCACCTCGCTCAACGTCGGGACCGACCTGACCGTGCCGCACCTGGCCGAGATCAGGGCCGCGACCCCGCTGCCGATCGACCTCTATCTGGAGGTGCCGGATGATCAGGGTGGGTTCGTACGCTTCTACGAGGCGGTGGAGATCATCCGGGCCGCCGCGCCCGTCTATCTCAAGATGGGGCTGCGCAACGCGCCCAACATCTATCCCTCCGGCGCCCATCTGGGCGCGGTGCCGCAGGAGCTGGGACGCGAGCGGGTGCGGCGGGCCGCCCTGGTGCGGCGGCTGATCGAGCAGCTCGATCCCGAGCTGGCCAAGCCCTCGACCGGCCGCGCCGCCGACCTGGGCGTCCCCGAGCTCTGAGCCCAAGCCTCTCCTCGGAGACCCGCCGCACCGCCGACCTGAGCGACCCAGAACCGTGAGCCCTAGCCTCTTTTCGGCGACGCGCCGGGGCCGCCGGAAGCCGCGCCGTGCAGGATGAGGCCGGGCGGCTTGCCGAGGTCCACCAGCATGCGTACGTCGTCGAAGCGGTGCGGGCCGACCTCGATCCGGTTGGGCAGGCGGCCCCACTCGCGGAAGCCGAGCGACTCGTACAGCTCGATCGCGCCGTGGTTGTTGCCCCGGACGCCGAGGGTGAGCGTCTCGATCCCGGCGTCGCGGGCGTTGTCGATGAGCGCGGCCACGACGAGCCGGCCCAGGCCGAGCCCTCGGGCGTCCGGATGGGCCATGATCTTGCCGAGCTCGGCCGAGTGGGCGAAGACGGGGGCGGGGTCGCGCCGCCACAACCCCATGCCCTGCACGGTGCCGTCCACGACCGCCAGCGCGAGGCGGGCGTCTCCGTCGCGCACGGCCTTCAGCAGCTCCTCCACCCAGGGATCGGTCTCCTCCCGGGCGGGCGGGCCGAGGTAACCGACGGCTCCGCCCAGCGACACGACGGCGTGCAGGACTCGGTGCACGGCGGCCAGCAGATCTTCATCGGGGGTGTCCGGCCAGGTCAGCTCAGTATTCACGATTCGCCATCATGGCGTACGAGTCGGACTTGTCATGACACTGGCCCCAGCCAATCGAGCAAGCATATGCTTGGTTACATGCCTGAATACCGCAATCTCATCGGCGGCGAGCTGGTCCCCTGCGACCGGATGATGGACTCGGTCAACCCGGCCACCGGCGAGGTCTGGGCCCGGATCCCGGCCAGTGGCCCGGCCGAGGCCGAGGCGGCCGTGGCGGCGGCCCGCCGGGCCTTCCCCGCCTGGTCGGCGCTGCCCGCGCCGGCCAGGGCGCACTTCCTGCGCAAGGTGTCGGAGCTGTTCGGGCGGCACACCGAGGAGCTGGCCAGGCTGGAGACGCGCGACAACGGCCGGATCCTGCGCGACACGCTCAAACGGGACCTGCCGGGGATGGCCTACCTGTGGCAGCTCGCCGCCGGGCAGTGCCTGGACGCGGTCAAGGGCGACACCGTCATCCTCGGTCCGGACGCGCTGGGGCTGACCCTGCGGGAGCCGTACGGGGTCGCGGTCTGCATCATCCCGTGGAACTCCCCCATCTCGACCTTCTCCGCGAAGGCGGCCTACGCCCTGGCGGCCGGGAACACGGTGGTGGTCAAGCCGGCCGAGCAGGCGAGCGCGTCGGTGTTGCGGCTGGGCGAGCTGCTGGCGGAGGTGCTCCCGCCCGGCGTGCTCAACATCGTCAGCGGGCTGGGCGAGGAGGTCGGCGACGCGCTGGTACGCCACCGCGACGTCGGCAAGATCAGCCTGACCGGCTCGACGGCCACCGGCCAGGCGATCACCCGCGCGTCGGCGGACTCGTTGAAGCCGATGACGTTCGAGCTGGGCGGCAAGTCGCCCAATATCGTCTTTCCGGATGCCGACCTGGACGCGGCCGCCCAGGGCGTGACCGTGAACTCGATCTACACGGGCAACGCCGGGCAGGTGTGCGTGGCGGGCTCGCGCATCCTCATCCACCACTCGATCTGGGACGAGATGCTCGGCCGCATCACCCGGGCGTGCGCGGATCTGGTGCTGGACGACCCCCTCGACCTGCGGACGACGATGGGGCCGATCGTGTCGCAGGGGCAGTACGAGCGCGTGACGTCCTACCTCGAACTCGCCGAGAAGGAGGGGGCCGCGCTCGTCTTCGGCGGCAGGACCGGCGCCGAGGTGGTGCCCGGGTTGCCCGGTGGCTACTGGGTGGCGCCGACGCTGTACACGACGGAGGACAACGCGCTGCGGGTCTGCCAGGAGGAGATCTTCGGGCCGGTGGCGGTGGCGCTGCCGTTCGAGACGGACGAGCAGGCGCTGGCCATCGCGAACGACTCCCCGTACGGGCTGGCGGCCGGTCTGTGGACGCGTGACCTGCGCCGCGCGCACCGCTTCGTCCGCGATCTGCGCAGCGGCACGGTCTGGGTGAACACCTTCCGCCAGATGCCGCCGGGCCTGCCGTTCGGGGGCGTCAAGGACAGCGGGTACGGCCACGATTCCGTCCTGGAGTACACCCGGGAAAAGGCCGCCATCATCCAGATTTGATTGGATAGATTTACCCCTCATGAGCGAGGGGATCAAGGACCGAGCTGGGCTGTCCGAGGCAGCGGTCCAGTCGCGTGCGTCTGTGTTGCGCAGTCGCGCCGAATCGTACATCGCGCTGTCGCGGCATGACGCCGCGATCGCGGATCTGACGGAGTCGATCGCGCTGGCGCCCGAGAACGCCCGCGCCTGGCGGCTGCGCGGCGAGAGCCACCGCGTGCTCGAACGCTTCGAGACCGCTCTGGAGGATTTCGACGAGGCCCTGAAACTGGAGCCGGACAGCGCGTACGCGCTGGGCTCGCGCGGCCAGACCTACACCGCGATGGGCCGCCTGGACGACGCCATGGACGATTTCGAGCACGCGCTCACCCTCGCGCCGGGCACCCTGTGGATCCTGGAGGCGAAGGCGGACGTCCTGGTGGACCTCGACCGGCTGGAAGAGGCCCTGGAGGAGCACGCCAAGATCATCGCCCTGAACGAGGAACTGGCCTACTCGTGGGTGGCCAGGGGCGACCTCTACCAGCGCATGCACCTGTACGCCGAGGCGGTCGGCGACTACACGAAGGCCCTGGCGGCCGACCCGGATCACGTGCGGGCGCTGAGCCGGCGGGGTGAGGCGCTGCGGATGATGGACAGCTATGAGGACGCTCTGACGGACCTGAACCGGGCGCTGGAGCTGGACCCGGACAATGACCGCGCGTTCGGCAGCCGGGGCGCGGTGCTGAGCGAGCTGGGCGATAATGAGGCGGCGCTGCGGGATTTACATCGGGCCATCCACCTGGATCCCGAATACATTTGGGCATATCGGGTGCGGGGGGAGATCTTTCAGGAGCTGGAACGGCACGAGGAGGCGGTGTCCGACTTCAGCCAGGCCCTCCACCTCGAATTCGGCGACTGAACCGAATAAAAAACACTCCCAGCGGCGGGTAATGCGGGCCAATCTGGCCGCCCGGTTCCGTGTTGGGGACGACAAATCAGCGATGGCGCGATATAAAAACTAGTCAGAGCTCCTGGCCGTGACGGACGAGGTTGTGGTGGCCCATCCGTCCGCCAGGAGCTCTGCTGTTGACTAGAAGTCGAATTCACCCATTTTCGCGCCATTGGTGAATGCCGCCCACACTGCTGCATTCACCACGAATGGGTGCATGTCTGGCCGCTCGGTGTCCCTGACGGCAACCCGGCCGCCGGACAACGGCGCTGCCTCCAGGCAGTTGCCGTTATCACCTGAGAACGAGGACTTCCGCCAGACAGCGCTCTTGAGCTCCTGGCTCAACTGCACTTCCATGTCTGCCCCAACCTCTCTTCGATCTTCCTGATGGAAAGACTTCGCGGAAGCGCCTCGGCCCGGCAGGTTTGATACCGAAGGCTGAGGACCTCGATTTCGGGCGTTCCATCCCAGACTTTCCCGGAAACCGGGCTGTCGACGAATGCGGCGGTGGGTCCACCCAGGGTGTGCGCGATCATGAAACTTCCCAGCAGCCCGGCGTGAGGCGAGCGCTGAGCGGGAGGATCTGGATCGTGATGGGACCCCGAGCCACCTCGATGAGGTGCGGCATGCGCCGAAGATTGTTGATCCCTGTAACGCTGGGCGACAGCCCGGGAAAAGGTGGGCTGGTGTGCCACGCGGAAACCAGAATGACGTGTGACGACATTGCCGGGCAATTCGCGACAAGATGGGGATACCTGTGTCAACGCGAACGACGTCAAGACCGATGGCGGATATGACACCTATTTCGACGGCACATCTGTCCAGGAACGACCACACGCCCCAGATGGCCCGGCAGATCGTCACCACCTGGCTGGGGCACGACGATGTGCTGCTGCCGGACGTCCTGCTGGTCACGGTCGAGCTGGTCACCAACGCCGTGCAGCACGTCGAGCCGGGCGAGGGCCGCGACTGGGTGATGATCAAGTTGCTGCGCGGCCGGGGGTTCGTCCGCGTCGAGGTCACCGATCCGGGCTCCCACCGCTCCTCTCCCGACGCGCTCAACAGCCGGCCGCGCGCCAGGCCCGGACCACCGCCGTCGGCCACGAAGAAGCGCGGGCGCGGCCTGCACATCGTGAAGGTGTACTCCGACGGGCAGTGCGGCGCCTACCTCAACGACCTGAGCCAGTGCGTGGTCTGGGCCGACCTGCGCTATCCCGAGTCCGGCGGGTGATCAGGGCATGGTGGCGCGGAGCCAGTCGAGGGCGGCCGCGGCCGAGCGGAGGACCGAGAGGTGGCCGTCGCCCTTGGACACCCGCAGCTCCGCCGTGGCGCAGCGGCGGGCCAGCCACTCGCCGTGCGCGCAGGGCACGACGCGGTCCTCGTCACCGTGCAGGAGCAGCACCGGGGCGGTCACCTGGGCGGGATCGCAACCCCACGGGTTGACGTAGGCGAGGTCGTCGTCGATCAGCGCGCCGGGACCTCCGGCCAGGGCCGGGCCCACCACGCTGCCGAACCACGACCAGTCGCCCGCCAAAGCGGCGTGGTCGGCGGGAGTGAACATCTCCGGGTCGTACTCAGCCTGCGCCTCGTGCCGCTCCTTCGCCGGGCGGCCTTCGACGGCGGCGCGCAGGGACGCCTGGCCGGAGCGCGACATGCCGGCGAACCAGTCAAGGCCATCGGCTCCGTACGGGGCGAGCCCCGCGACGCCGACCACGGCCAGCACCCGGTCGGGCAGGAGGGCGGCGCAGGCCAGGGCATGCGTGCCGCCGCCCGAGTGACCCATGACGGCGAACCGGCCGATGCCCAGCGCGTCGGCGATCCGCGTGACGTGGGTCGCCGCCGAGGCCACGGCACGGCCGGGGTCGGCGGTGGAGCCGCCGTATCCGGGGCGGTCGTAGGAGATCCAGCGGAGGCCGAGCCGGTCGGAGGCGGGGAGGAGCGGCGCGGGGGGCGAGCCGATGTTGGGCGTGCCGTGGTGCCAGAAGACGGCCGGGGAGCCGGCTGAGCGGCCGGGGCCGGTGTCGTACACGTGTAGCGTGCGACCGTCACCGACCATCAGTTCGAATTCTCGCAGCACGAGGTCAGCCTAGTGCGGCCGGATGGGGTGACGCCATGCCAGATGGCGGGCGATCGTCGCCGGGCTCGGGAGCGACCCGGCGACGACCGTCGGCCGGTCAGAGTGCCAGGAGGGCGCTGACCGGGAGGCGGGTGTCCGACAGCGGGCGGATGGCGATGCGGAGCAGCGCCAGCGCGTTGTCGTCGCCCGCGATGCGGTTGGCGCTGAGCCCGCCGCAGGACTGGCAGTCGTGAATGATCAGCCACTCCCCGTCCGGCCGGACGGTGACGCTCAGCGCCGCCATCCGGCCCCGGCAGCCCGCCCGCCGATCCCCCGGTATCCGGTGGTCGACGTGCAGGCTCGTCAGGCAGTGCGGGCAGTGGTTGCGGTGCGCCGTGCCCGGCGCGATCATCGGCACGTCCAGCCGGCAGCCGACGCAGCGGAACGCGTCGGCGGACTGCCGGTGAAGCACCTGTTTGCGGCGTTGCGGGCGATCCTGGCCCGGGTTCTTCCTGGCCATGTCAGAGATCGCCGAACGCTTCGAGCGGGAACGGCGGCTGTGCGAGCGGCCGTACGGCCATGCGCATGAGGATGAGCTGGTTGTCGTCCCCGCAGATGGGGTTGGACGTCAGCTCACCGCACCGGGTGCACCGGTGGATGATCATCCAGTCGCCGGTGCGCAGGACCGCGATCGAGATCGGGATCATGCGCGACCCGCACTCCGACGGGCCGCCTTCCGCGCGGTCGAGCACGTGCTGCGAGTGCAGGCAGCTCGGGCAGTGGTTGCGGCGGGTGCCGTCCGGGGCGGTCGCGGTGACGGTCAGGCCGCAGCGCATGCACGAAAAGGTGTTGGTGACGGAACGAGGCTTGCTGTTGGTGGGCAACCTGGTACTCCTTGCCGGAATGGTGATGAAAGGCAGCAAGGGATGGCCGAGCGGGCCTCGCGGTGTCCACGGGCATGCCGGTACGGCAGGCGGTCCAGCCGGATGGATCGGTGATGCTTCAGAGGCAGGATCGGCCGGCGACACAGCGAGGCGCACTGGGCTCGGTGCCGGGCATAAATCCACTCCCTCCGGGGCAGGACGAGCTGCCCGCGTGCTTCAGCTGTCGGATATTTCGGAGGGTAGTTCGCCGGGGGCCGGATGGGCGACTGGTTTTTCCGGGTGACGCTCTCCGGGAGCACTGGAGATCGACCGAATAAGGTTCTAGGTTCGGCGTATGGGCATTGGGCTGAGCGAAGAGCATCTGGCGCTGGCCGCCGCCGTGCGCGGGCTGGCCGGCCGGAGTGCCGACCAGGCGTCCTTGAGCGTGCTGGGGCTGCATGTGCCACAGGCGTTCGGCGGCCAGGGGTATGGGGCGCTGGAGTTGTGCGTCGCGCTGGAGGTGCTGGGTGAGCGGCGCGCCGGCGGCGACTATCTGCCTGCCGTGCTCGTCTCGGCCGCGCTCGTCTGGGCCGGTGATGCGGCGCGACTGCTGGACGACGGCCTGCTGCCGGGGCTCGCCGACGGGTCGGTGTCGGCCGCCGTCGCGCTGCCCGCCGACGGGCTCGACGGGCTGCTTCTGGGCTCGTCGGAAGCCGACGTCTTTCTCATGCCCGCCGGTGGTGAGTGGGCCTTGCTGGATCGTGATGACGTCACGGCCGTGCCCGCCGACGGGATCGATCTGGATCGGGCGCTCTGCTCGGTCACCGTGCGGACCGTGCCGCCGGAGCGCGTGCTCGCCGAGGTGCCGGTACGGGAGCTCGCCGCCGTGCTGCTCGGAGCCGACGCGTGCGGTGTCGCGGCGTGGGCCGTCGGGGCGGCGGCCGATCATGCCAAGGTCCGGGAGCAGTTCGGGCGGCCGATCGGGCAGTTCCAGGGCGTCAAGCATCGGGTGGCGGGGGCGCTCGTGGCGCTCGAACAGGCGCGCGCCGCCGTATGGGACGCCGCCAGGGCTTTGGACGACGCCAGGGCTTTGGACGACGCCGGACACGGAGACGGCGCCGAGGCCGAGCACGAGGTCGGGCTGGCGGTGGCGGTGGCGGCCGTGCTGGGGCCCGATGCGGCGGTTCGGTGTGCGGCCGATGCGATCCAGGTGCTCGGCGGCATGGGTTACACCTTCGAGCACGACGCGCACCGCTACTACCGCAGAGCGTTGTCCACCCGGATGCTGGCGGGCGACCCTGGCGTGTGGGCCGAGGAGGTGGCCGGGCTGGCGGTGGCGGGGACACGGCGGCGGATGGAGCCGGATCTGCCCGAGGAGGCCGCCGCCGTCAGGGACGCCATCAGGGCGGAGGCGGAGTCGCTGCGCGCCGAGGAGCCGCTGGCGAGGCTGGGGCGGTTCGCGCGGGAGGGCTGGATCATGCCGTATCTGCCCAGGCCCTGGGGCAGGGGCGCCGCGCCGCTCGAACAGGTGATCATCCATCAGGAGTTCCGCGGCCTCAAGCGCCCGAACCTGGGCATCGCCGCCTGGGCGGTCCCGTCCATCGTCCGGTACGGCACCCGCGAGCAGCAGGAACGTTTCCTGCCGAGGACGTTCACCGGCGAGATCGTGTGGTGCCAGCTCTTCAGCGAGCCCGGTGCGGGGTCCGACCTGGCCGGGTTGTCGACGAAGGCCACGAGGGTGGAGGGCGGCTGGTCGCTGACCGGTCAGAAGATCTGGACGTCCCTCGCGCAGTACGCCCATTGGGGCATCTGCCTCGCCCGGACTTCCCCCGAGAAAGCGAAGCATGACGGTATTTCGTACTTCCTGGTGGACATGTCGTCCCCTGGCATCACCGTCAGGCCGCTCAAGGAGATCAACGGGGACGAGATCTTCAACGAGGTCTTCCTCGACGACGTGTTCGTACCGGATGACCTGGTGGTCGGCGAGGTGGACGCGGGCTGGCGGGTGGCCCGCGACACGCTCTCCCACGAACGCGTCGCGCTCGGCGACAGCTGGGGCCCCGGCTCGCAACACACCGACATGGCCGACTTCATCGCCGGGCTGCCCCCGCTCCGGCAGGCGCAGCGCGAGCAGGCGGGCCGCCTGTGGGCTGAGGGCCAGGCCATTTCGGCGCTCGGCCTGCGCGTGACGCTGTCGCGGCTGTCCGCCACGGAGCCTGCGCCCGGCGCGCGGCGGCCGTCCCACGACAACTCTGGATCCAGCGCGCGCAAGTCCCGCGACGACTCCGGAACCGCCTCCAGTGTGCGCAAGTTGCTCGGCATGCGGCACGCTCAGGCCGTCTCGGAGTTCTGCTGGTCGCTCGCGCCCTCGAACCGCCGCTGGAGCCGCATGATCCTCACCACCCGGGCGTTCACGATCGGCGGCGGCACGACGGAGGTGCAGCTCAACATCATCGCCGAACGCGCACTCGGCCTGCCGCGCGATCCGTGATCAGCTTTTGACCCGGTAGGGCGCCGCCAGGTGCGCGTACACGATCGTGTTGTCCTGATAGCTGTGCGCCTGCTGGTCGAACGTCCCGCCACAGGTCACCAGCCGCAGCCCCGGATAGGCGAGCTTGGCGTAGACCTTCTCGGCGGGGAAGGCGCGTTTCGGCGTGTGCTCGATTCTGTCGACGACGAAGACGGCCACGGAGCGGTCGGCGCGCAGCACCTGGACCTGGTCGCCGCGCTTGACGTTCTTGAGGGCGGCGAAGACGGCCGGGCCGCTCCTCGTGTCGAGGTGGCCGGTGATCACGGCGGCGCCGCGCTGGCCGGGGACGGGGCCGTAGCGGTACCAGCCGGCCTGGTTCGGGGGGTCGAACGGCGGGTTCCGGATGGCGCCGTTCGCGTCCAGGCCGAGCTCCATGAGCGGAGCGGCCACGCCGATGGAGGGGATGTAGAGGGCGGTCGGGCGCTGGGCCTTCATGGGCTTGGCCACCTTGCTCAGCGGCACGTCGGTGACCGGGAGCCTGCTGGGGATGGCGGCGGCGGGCTTCGGCGGGGCCGTCGCGGCGGGGCCCGGCTGCGGCTCGCCGCCCACGATGCCGCCGAGCCCGAGCACGATCAGCGACATCCCGGCCAGCGAGACCACGCCGGCCCCCGCCCAGATCACCTTCTGCCCGGCCATCCGCCCCATCCCCAGCTCGAGGTCCCGGTTATGGCCTGATGTCGTGGCCGGCGTGGCGGCGGCGTACCGCGAGCCCGGTCAGGCCCGCTCCGGTCAGCAACGCCGCCCCGCCCAGCGCGAACGGCCAGCCCTGCTCCTGCGGCGCGAGCCCGCCGCCACCGGTCTCCGGATACCCCCGGGGCACCTTGTGCTCCTTCTCCCCCGCCGGCCGCCACGGGCGTTCAGGCTCCGGCAATGGGGGCGCGGACGACCAGGAATCGGTCGGCACGGGGGCGTTGGACCAAGAGTCAGTGGGGACGGGCGCGTTCGACCAGGAATCGGTGGGTGCGGGTGCGCTCGACCAGGAGTCGACGGGTTCACTGGGGAGGGAGTCGTGCGGTTCCGCGTCTCCGGACCAGGAATCGTCCTCACAGAGCGGCGGCAGGGGAAGCAGGCAGGTGGGCTGGGAGCCCGGCACCTGGGGGCCGGACTGTGCGGCGGCGGTGCCGATGCCCGCCGCCAGGCTCACACCTGCGATCACGAAGGCCGTCACCGCTCCGGCCGCTGCGAGACGTCGCGCTCTTGCCATGACCAGGCTCCAGAATCGGTTGTCGCGCCCCCGATGCGTAAGAGAGCCTCGCGAACTATTGGACCGAGCGTCAAGTAATGTGACCGAAGTGAAACAGACGAGCACGCAGGGTTTGCGTGGCGCCTGACGTGGCAGGGCCCATACGGGGATAAAAGCCGTTAATCATTCACAACAGCCCAACTGCTGCCCCGGCGGCCAGGGCATCCGGAGTGATGTGCGATGAAGGGAAGCCTGCAGTTCATCGGCAACGCCACCACGCTCATCCGCTACAACGGGTTCACCCTGCTGACGGACCCCAACTTCCTGCACCAGGGCCAGCGGGCGTACCTGGGCCACGGCCTCACCTCACGCCGCCTGACGGATCCGGCCGTGGAGATCGAGGACCTGCCGCCGCTCGACGCGGTCGTGCTGTCCCACCTGCACGGCGATCACTGGGACCGGGTCACCCGGCGGGGCCTGGACAAGGGGACCCGGGTCATCACGACCACCTCGGCGGCCCGCAAGCTGCGCCGCCGCGGCTTCACCCGGAGCGTGGGCCTGGCGGTCTGGCAGCAGTACGAGCTGCGCGGGCCCGGCGGCACCGTCAAGATCACCGCCCTGCCCGCCAAGCACGCGCCCAGCGCGGTCGAGGCGCTGCTGCCGCCCGTCATCGGGACCATGCTGGAGTTCTGCGACCGCGAGGGACGGGTGAAGCTGCGCCTGCACATCAGCGGCGACACCTTGCTCGACCGCCGCCTGGACGCGATCCCGCGCCGTTTTCCCGACATCGACCTCGCCCTGGTGCACCTGGGCGGCACCAAGTTGCTCGGCTCCCTGCTCGTCACCATGGACGGCGAGCAGGGCTCGTCCTGGGTCTGTTTGATCAATCCGCACACGGTCGTGCCGGTGCACTACGACGACTACACCGTCTTCACGTCGCCGCTGGACGACTTCCGCCATCACATCGAGCAGGCGGGCCTCTCCGACCGGGTGGTCTACATGGAGCGGGGCGAGATCCGCGAGCTCGCTCCGCACCACCTCGTCCGCCGCTGACCGCTGACCGCCGTCCGCCGCTGACCGCCGTCCGCCGCTGATCGTTTCCGGTCAGGTGTCGGACCTGGCCTTACTGGGCTGGACCCGCTTCGGCTCGCCGGGCATCTTGGGGTAGTTGGGGGGATAGGGCAGGTCGCCCCGCTCATCCGCGGCGTAGCGGTCGAGCAGGGGCTCGATGGAGTGGGCCTGGTCGTCGATGGCGGCGTGCACGTCGCCCAGCTTGGCGAAGCGGGCGGGCACGGTGCGGATGTCGAAGTCGCGCGGATCGGCGTCTTCGAGCTCCTCCCAGGTCAGCGGCGTGGAGACGGGGGCGTGCGGCTTGGCCCTGATGGAGTAGGCGCTGGCCACCGTACGGTCGCGGGCGTTCTGGTTGAAGTCGATGAACACCCGGTCGCCGCGCTCCTCCTTCCACCACGCGGTGGTCACCAGATCGGGGTCACGCTCCTCGACGGCTCTGGCCAGGGCGATGCCGGCGTGACGTACCTGGACGAAGTCCCAGCGCGGCTCGATGCGCACGGCGATGTGCGCGCCGCGGTTGCCCGACGTCTTGACGAAGCCGGTCATGCCGAACTCCGCGAGCACCTCCCGGGTGAGGAAGGCGGCCCGGCGGGCGGCGTCGAACTCCAGGCCCGGCTGCGGGTCCAGGTCGATGCGGAGCTCGTCGGGGTGCTCGACGTCGGCGGCCCGCACCTGCCAGGGGTGGAAGTCGATGGTGCCGAGGTTGGCGCCGTAGGCGATGGCGGCCACCTCGGTGACGCGCAACGACTGCGCGGTGCGGCCGCTCGGGAAGGTGACGGTGACGGCCTCAAGCCAGTCGGGATGCTTGGGAGGCATCCGTTTCTGGTAGATGGCCTCGGTCTGCACGCCGTCGGGGTGGCGCTTGAGATTGGTCGGGCGGTCCTTGAGCGCGCGCAAGGCCCCTTCGCCAACGCTCACGTAGTACTCGACCAGCTCCCTCTTGGTGGCGCCGATCTGTGGAAAGTACACCTTGTCGGGGTTGGTGACCTTGACGGTCCTCTCCCCCACTTCGAGCTCTATGTACGGCGATGCCATGCCCTGAACCTACCAAGGCGGGGCGGGCCCGTCCCGGAGCCGCCTCGGTGGCGGGACCGGGGGCTCAACGGGACGAGCCACAAGACCGTCCGCCGCCGGTACGGGCGCTGGCGCGCCACCCGTCCGGCCGTGACGATCCACCAGCGGCGCCAGCACGGGCGTGGGCTGTGCCGCTCGGCGGATCTTTCGGACGATCTCACCCCTTGAAAGGAGGCGATGACACCCCCTTGCCTACAAAGACGCAAATTCATCCCAGAAAGGATGCTTCACCCTGCGGAGATCTCTTTTTGCCGGATCTCGTACTCTGGACTCATGGACAAGGTGGTCAAGAGCGAGGCCGAGTGGCGATCCGAGCTGTCGCCTGAGGAGTTTCACGTCCTCAGGGAGGCCGGCACCGAGCGCCCGTTCACGGGGGAGTATGTCGACACCAAGACCGAAGGGGTCTACTCGTGCCGCGCCTGCGGGGCCGAGTTGTTCCGGTCGGACACGAAGTTCGAGTCGCACTGCGGCTGGCCGAGTTTTTTCCAGCCGACGGAGTCCGACGCGGTGAAGTTGATCGAGGACCGCAGCCTCGGGACGGTGCGCACGGAGGTGCGATGCGCCCGGTGTGACTCGCACCTGGGGCACGTGTTCCACGGCGAGGGCTACGCGACGCCGACGGATGATCGTTACTGCATCAATTCGGTCTCGGTGCGACTCGAACCCAAAGGGTGATCGACTAGCCACGGTGCGTACCGATCGCCTACCGAGGGTAGGAGTGTTCGCGTGCGCTTCGTCCACCTTCGCCACCGTTGGGTGACGATCGAGACCATCGGGCGCGTCGTGACTCAACGGTGTGAAGTGTGCTCGCGAACCCGCGTTCGCGTGCGATAGCCCGGACTGCGCGCTTCTCAGTCCGGCGCGGGATGGGTGACGCGGCAGGTGGTGTCGGAGGGGCCGAGGATGTTGGCGAGCACGGGGTTCCCGTTCCCGCCGAACTCGGCCTGGACGAACACCACCGGGTGGGTGACTCCGGCGGCCCGCAGGTATTCCAGCCCTCGTTCGCACAGGGTGAGGGCCGTGGCGGAGTTGCCCGCCGTTTCCGGTAAGTCGGTGTATATGCGCAAATATCCGCCGACGGTGCGGATGTCTTTCAGGCGTCTCAGCGCCTTGTCGTCCGGGCCCCAGTTCGAGCGGAAATACTCGGCCGCCCGCTGATCGGTGTGCCGCGACGGCCCGTCGGCCTTGTAACCGGCGACGTCGCCCGGCTCCGGACCGTCCGCCAGCACGTCCTCCGGAGAGGTGCTGCCCGCCACCATCCCCGGCTCGACCGCGCCGGAGGTGGCGCCCGCGGTGCCCGGCGTGGCGCCTGCCGTGGCGGCGTTCTTGGCCGGCGCGTCCTGCTGGATCCGGCGCGGTTGTGCCTCGGCGCCCGCCCGCGGGCTCACGCTTTTCTCACCGGTCGGTGCCTGCCCGGCCTCGGCTTTCTGCCCGGCGGTGGGCGGGTGTCCCGCCGTGCCGGTCGCCGCCGGTGGCGCCGGGGCCGCGTTCAGCACCCCGCCGAGCGCCGCGTTCGCGCCCAGCAGCGCGGCCCCGCCCAGCAGCAGCGCCAGTCCCGCCCGCAACCCGGTCCCGCCCGTACGCCGCCGCGCATGCCGCGCCCCCGCCCCATGCCGCCCAGCCCCGTGCCGCCCAGCCCCCGGCCGCCCACCAGGCTCGGTACGCCGGCCGGCGTCCGACCGCCGGCCTTCTTCTGACCGCCGGCCTTCTTCCGATCGCCGGCCGGACTCCCCTGGCCCACCGGCCGCCATCGCGCGACCGTCCTCCGCCGGCGGCCCGGACCCGATCCGCGTGACGAGCGCGCCCCGCGAACCAGGCTCCGCCTGCCGACCGGCCGCGTGCCGTCCCTGACCCCGTCTACCTTCCACCCCGCCCCCTTGGAACGTGCCACCGCGAGCCGCACCCACCGAACAAGGGATTTCCCTGATTGTGACAAAGCGGATGGCCGACTTCAGTTGGATCGCCAACATGGGTCTTGCTCTTTCTTGATTTTTTCCAGCAGACTGCGCATGTGGCCCAGGACGAGATCCTGAAATGTCGTGATTTACGGAAGACCTTCGGCGACCTCGTAGCCGTCGACAACGTGAGCTTCACCATCGGCGCCGGCGAAACCTACGGCCTGCTCGGCCCCAACGGCGCGGGAAAGACCACCACGATCTCGATGATCGCCGGCATCCTGGCACGCGACGGCGGCGAGGTCACCGTCGCCGGCCGCCCCCACCACACCACCAGCACCCAGGGCAAGCGCCAGATCGGCTACGTCCCCCAGGACCTGGCCCTGTATCCCGACCTCACCGCCCGCGAGAACCTGCGCTTCTTCGCCAGGATGTACGGCCTGCGCCGAGCCGCCGCCCGCCCCCGCATCGCCGAGGTCCTGGAGTCCGTCGGCCTGACCGACCGGGCGGACGAGGCCGTCCAGCGGTATTCGGGTGGCATGAAGCGCCGGCTCAACATCGGCGTGGGCCTGCTGCACCGCCCGCCCCTGCTCATCCTCGACGAGCCCACGGCCGGCGTGGACCCGCAGAGCCGCAACGCCATCCTGGAGAGCGTCTCGGCTCTGGCCGCCGACGGCGTCGCCGTCCTGTACACCACGCACTACATGGAGGAGGCCGAGCGTCTCTGCGACCGCATCGGCATCATCGACCTGGGCCGGATCAGGGCCGAGGGCACCCGCAGGGAGCTGGTCGGGCTGGTGGGCGAGCTGGACCGGATCACGCTGACGGCCGAGGGGGCCGGGGCCGTACCGGCTCTGGAGGCGCTGGCGGAGGTGCGCAGGACGAGCAGCGGCGAGGGCCACGTCGAGGTGATGGTCGAGGACGCCCGCAGGGCGCTGCCGCGCATCCTGGCGGCGGCGACCGAGGCCGGCGTGGTGGTCCGCGCGGTGGAGGTGCACGAGCCGAACCTGGAGTCGGTCTTCCTGCACCTGACCGGCAAGGCGCTGCGGGACTGACATGCGGACGATGCTGCTCATCTCGGTCAAGGACCTGCGGCAGCGGGTCAGGGACAGGTCGGTGTTCCTGCTGGCGATCGTGGTGCCGTTCGGGCTGGCGGTCATCTTCAGCCTCGTGTTCAGGGGCGTCGACGATCAGAGCGTGGCCACGTTCGTGGTGGCGGACCAGGACCGGGGGACGATCGCGACGACGTTCACCGGGCAGGTCCTGGGCCCGATGGAGCGGAACGGGGTCATCGCGCTCAGGACGGCGGCCACCGAGCAGGAGGCGCGCGCCCTGGTCGAGCGCGGCGCGGCGGCGGCCGCGTACGTGATCCCCGCCGGTTTCAGTCAGGCGGTGCAGAACCGCCGGCCGGCCACCCTGCGGGTGATCGGGGACGTGGACGCGCAGATCGGCTCGTTCGTGGCGCGTGCGGTGGCCGACGCCTTCGCCGCCGAGGTGCGCTACGTGCAGGTGGCGCTGACGGCCAAGGGCGGCGGCACCCTGGAGGAGGCCGCCGCGGTGCCCGCGCCCGTCAGCGTCGAGGACCTCGCGGCGGACCGGCGGCAACTCTCGCCGGCCGAGGGGTTCGCGGCCGGGATGGCGGTGTTCTTCCTCTTCTTCACCGTGCAGTTCGGTTTCAGCTCGCTTCTGGACGAACGCCGCGACGGCACGCTCGCCCGCCTGCTGGCCGCGCCGGTCCCCCGCTACACGATCGCGCTCGCCAAGCTGCTGAGCGGGATCGCGGTCGGCGTGGTCAGCACGGCCGTGCTGGTCGTCGCCTCCGCGCTGCTGCTGGGCGCGGAGTGGGGTCATCCGGCCGGCGTCGGGGTGCTCATCGTGGCGGGCGTGCTGGCGGCCTCCGGCGTCATGGCCATGATCGCGACCGTGGCCACGACGACCGAGCGGTCCGGCAACATCCAGGCGGTCGTCGCGGTGCTCCTCGGCGTGCTCGGCGGCGTCTTCATCCCGATCCAGCAGACGAACGACGTGTTCGCGGCGCTCAGCATGGTCACGCCGCACCACTGGTTCCTGCGCGGCCTGGCCGACCTGCACGGCGAGAACGCGCCGGTCGTGGCCGTGCTGCCGTCGCTGGCGCTGCTGGGCTTCGCCGCCGTGACGACCGGGATCGCGCTGTCGCGGGTGGGGAGGATGTTGCGGCCATGACGCCCGTGGCGACCATCGCCTGGATCAACCTGGTCCGGCTCTTCCGCGACCGGACGAACATCTTCTTCGTGGTCATCTTCCCGATCGTGCTGATCACGGTGCTCGGGTTGTCGTTCGGCTCCGGCTTCGGGCCGCGGCTCGGCGTGGCCGGCGGAACCGGCCCGCACGGCGCCGAGCTGGTGGCGGCGCTGGAGCGGTCGGGGCGGATGGAGGTGACGCGGCTCGGCAGCGACGCCGAGGCCCGGACGGCCGTCGAGCAGGGCGGACTCTCGGGCGCCCTGCTGATCCCCGAGGGGTACGACCGCGCCCTGGAGAGCTTCACCCCGATCACGCTGCCGTACGTCGGCAGGAACGAGCCCGACGCGCTCACCCTCGGCGCCGTGGTCAGGTCGGTGATCACCCAGGTGACCATGCCCGCGCGGGCCGCCGCCTACGTGCGCGACGGCTCCTTCGACGACCTCGTCGCCAGGATCGAGGCCGTCAGCGTGCCGGGCGTCACGGTGGCGGCCACCACGACGGGCCCCACGACAGGCCCCACGACAGGCAGCGCCGCCGTCTCGGGGAGCGTGACCGGCTTCGACACCGCCGCCGGCTCGCAGCTCCTGCTGTTCGTCTTCCTGACCTCACTGACCGGCGCGGCGACGCTGATCGAGACGCGGCGGCTGGGGGTGTCGCGCAGGATGTACGCCACACCGGTGTCGAGCGGCGCGATCGTGCTCGGGGAGGCCGCGGGCCGGGTGGGCGTGGCCCTGCTCCAGGGGCTGATCATCATGCTCGGGTCAGGGTTGCTGTTCGGGGTGGGGTGGGGCGATCCGCTCGGGGCCGCCGCGTTGTTGCTGATGTTCGCGCTGGTGGGCGGCGGGGCGGGGACGCTGCTCGGCGCGGCGCTGCGTACCGAGCAGCAGGCGGTCGCGCTCGGCCTGCTGGCCGGCCTCGGCCTGGCCGCCGTCGGCGGGGCGATGGTGCCGATCGAGGTGTTCTCCGCGACGATGCGGCAGGTCGCGCACGTCACCCCGCACGCGTGGGCCCTCGACGGCTTCGCCGAGCTGCTGCGCAGGGACGGCACGATCGCCGACATCCTGCCGCAGCTCGGCGTGCTGGCCGGCTACGCGGCGGTCCTCTTCGCGCTCGGCGCCTGGCGGTTGCGCGCCGCCCTCACCCGCTGAAGCGCGCCCGTCCGGCTACGGAAGGGCGGCGATGAGCTCGCGCACCGGCTTGCGGGCGCCGGTGTAGAACGGGATCTCGATCCGGGTGTGGCGGCGGGCCTCGGCTGCCCGCAGCGTGCGCATGAGGTCGACGATCCGGTGCAGCTCGTCGGCCTCGAACGCCAGCATCCACTCGTAGTCGTTGAGCGAGAAGCAGGCGACGGTGTTGGCCCGCACGTCGGGGTAGTCGCGGGCCATCTTGCCGTGCTCGGCGAGCATCGCGCGGCGCTCGGAGTCCTCCAGGAGATACCACTCATAGGACCGAACGAACGGATAGACGCTCACATAGGCCCGCGGCTCCTCCTCAGCGAGGAAGGCCGGAATGTGCGACTTGTTGAACTCGGCCGGCCGGTGCAGCGCCATCGCCGACCACACGGGCTTGCTGTGCCGCCCGAGCTGGGTGCGCCGGAACCTGGAGTAGACGTCCTGCAGGTCCTCGGCCGTGGGCGCGTGCCACCAGAACATGTAGTCGGCGTCGGCCCGCAGCCCGGCGACGTCGTAGACCCCCCTGGTCACGACGTCCTTTCCGGCGGCCTGCTCCAGCAGGTCCTCGACCTCGCCCGCCAGGCCGTCACGGTCGACGGGACACGGCTCGGTCACCTGGAACACCGACCACATCGTGTAACGGATCACCTGGTTGAGATCGCGGGCCTTGAGCCGCGCGGCAGCCTCTGTCATGTCGCTCATTCTCCCCTTTGGGAAAGGTGGTCCAGAATCCGGGCCGCGGCCGTGCGCGCCGTGCCGACGCAGGCGGGGATCCCGATGCCATCGTAGGCGGCGCCGCAGACGGCCAGCCCCGGCTGCACGGCGACCGCCGCGCGCACCCGGGCGACGCGGTCGAGGTGGCCCACGTTGTACTGCGGCAGGCCACCGCCCCAGCGCGTGACCCGGGTGTCGACCGGCAGCCCGCGCACGCCCATCACGTCGCTCATCTCCGCCATGGCCAGCGAGACCAGCTCCGCGTCCTCACGCTGGAGCAGGTGCTCCTCGCCGACCCGGCCGATCGAGCAGCGCAGGATCACCAGGTCCTTCGCCAGGTGCGGCCACTTCACCGAGCTGAACGTGACCGCCTTGACCGGCCGCCGCTCCACCGGGGGCACCAGGTAGCCGCTCATCGCAGGCGGCTCGGGGAAGGCCGACAGCGGGTAGGCGAGGGTGACGACGGCCATGCTGGCGTACTCGATTTTGGCCAGCTCGCTCGCCGCCTTGGGCACCTCGGCCTTGAGCAGCCTGCTCGCGGCCGCTCCCGGCGTGGCCACGATCACCGCGTCCGCCTCGACGATCCCGGGTCTCGGCACCGGGCCGGTCACGAGCTCCCAGCCGCCCTCGGTCCTGCGCAGCTCGCGTACGGTGACGCCCGTCCTGACGTCCGCGCCCGAGGCCTTGGCGACCGCCTCGGGCAGGCCGCCGACGCCGTTCTTCAGCGACGTGAACACCGGCCCGGCGTTCTTCGGCGCCTCCTCGACGAGCTGCCTGGCCGCGCTGAGCAGCGACCGCTCGGAACGTGCCACCGCCGCCACGCGCGGCATCGTGGCCTCCAGCGACAACATGTCGGAACGCCCGGCGTAGACGCCGCCGAGCAGCGGCTCGACCAGGCGGTCCACGATCTCGCCGCCCATCCGCGCGCGGATGTAGGAGGCCACGGACACGTCGGTGCGCACGAGCGTCGCCGGCAGGATCTGGTCGAGCGGCACGCGCAGCAGGCCGCCGGGCGAGACGATGCCCGACTTGGCCAGCTCGGTCAGATCGGCGGGCACGCCCATGATCTGGCCCTTCGGCATGAAACGCAGCGCGCCCCTGGTGTAGATGGCCGAACGCGTGGTGCCGGGGAACACCAGGTCGTCGCCGAGACCGACCGCCCTGGCCAGCTCCTGGCCCTCCGGGCGCCTGGCCAGCATGGCCTCCGCGCCGCCGTCGACGCTCACCCCCGCGACCTCCGAGGCGTACAGCTTGCCGCCTGTGCGCGAAGCCCCTTCGAGCACGGTGACCTTGACCCGCTCGCCCGCTCCCTGCCGGATGTACCACGCGGCGGCGAGACCGGAGATCCCTCCGCCGATGACGACCACGTGCGCCCGATTCCCTTCCACGCCTCCTGACGCTACCGCCTCAGCGGCTCGGCCAGCCGCTCGGGGCACGTGACCGTAACGTGATTCCTGTCGCCAAACCCGAGCGTTCCGCATCTCGTCTTATGGGCATGAGGACCTTCCGGTACGGCATCGCGCTCTCGGCCGCCTGCGCGACAGTGCTCCTGACGGGCTGCGGCGGCGGCGAGTCGTTCTCCAGAGATAGGGGGACGAGTGGCGCGGCGCCCGAGCAGGCGGCCACGAGCGCGGCCAGAGCCCGGGACGGCGGTGTCGCCGAGGAGGGCAAACCGGCGACCGCCGACCAGAAGGGCGTGGTCTCGGCCGTCACGGTCGCTCAGCAGGAGCGCCAGGTCATCTACATCGGCGAGATGACCGTGCGGGCCAAGCAGGTGGCCGCCGCCGTCCAGCAGGCCAAGCAGATCGTCACCGCGGCCGGCGGCTACCTGTCGAGTGAGCAGTCCAGCTCGGCCGGCGACACCGAGGACACGGCGACGGTGGAGTTCAAGGTGCCACCGCCCAAGTACGCCGAGGTGATCGGCAAGCTGGGCAAGGACCTGGGCAAGCAGCTCTCCATGAACCAGGGCACCCAGGACGTCACCCTGCAGATCGCCGACGTCGACAGCCGGCTCAAGTCCGCCGAGCAGTCGCTGCAGTCGCTGCGGACGCTGCTGGCGAAGGCCGAGACGGTCGGGCAGGTGCTGCAGGTCGAACGGGAGATCGCCAAGCGCGAGGCCGACCTGGAGTCGCTGCAGGCCCAGCAGAAGGAGCTGGCCGGGCAGGTCGCCATGGCCACGCTGACCTTGCGGGTGGTGGGGCCGGTGACCGTCGTCGAGGATCCGGGGCAGGAGCCGGCGGGCTTCCTGGGCGGGCTCGCGACGGGGTGGGGTGCGCTGGTGTCCTTCACCAAGGAGACCGTCACGGTGCTCGGCGCGGTGGTGCCGTGGCTGATCATCCTGGTGCCGGCGGCCGCGCTCTGGATCTACCTGGTACGGCGGAGCCGCGCCCGCCGCGCCGGCGCCCCCACGCCGCCCCCTGGCCCCGGCTCACGTCCCGGCGGCCCCGGTGGTCCCTATCCCGGCGCTCCCGGCCCGTACCCCGGCTCTCGTCCCGGTGGCCCCGACGCCCGCCCTGCCCCTGAGGCCGGCCCCGCCGGCTCCGAGGCTCGCCCTGAGCCCGATCCCGACCCGGATCCGGCGCCCGCTCCTGGCCCTCGGCGCGCCGAGCCGGGCGCGGCGTCCGCCTGAGCCGGACGTTCACACCGATGGTGCCGGCGCGGCCTTCGAACGGCCGCGCCGCATCGGACAGGGTGCGGGGGTGGTCAGCCCTGGCGGCCGTTCTCGTGCACGAAGTCGGTCAGGCGCTTGAGCTGGTCGGGGTCCGTATTGGGCAGCACGCCGTGCCCGAGGTTGAACACGTGCCCCTCGGCCGCCTCCCCTTGCCGGAGCACCTCGCGGGCCTTGCGCTCCACCACTTCCCACGGCGCCAGCAGCAGAGCCGGGTCGAGGTTGCCCTGCAGCGCCTTGCCGGGACCGACCCGGCGGGCCGCCTCGTCGAGCGGCACCCGCCAGTCGACGCCGATCACGTCGGCCTCGATGCCGTCGGGGGCCGCCTCGCCGACCACACCGAGCAACTCGCCGGTGCCCACGCCGAAGTGGATGCGCGGCACGCCCTGGATGCCCTCGAAGATGCGCCGGGTGTGCGGCTGGATGAACTCGCGGTAGTCGGCCGGCGCCACCGCCCCCACCCAGGAGTCGAAGAGCTGCACGGCCGAGGCGCCCGCCGCGACCTGGATGCGCAGGTGTTCAAGGACGATGTCCGACAACCGCTCCATCAGGGCGTGCCACAACTCCGGAGCGCCGTACATCATGGCCTTGGTCCGGTCGTGGTTCTTGGACGGGCCGCCCTCGATCAGATAGGAGCCGAGCGTGAACGGCGCGCCGGCGAAGCCGATCAGCGGGGTGCCGCCGAGCTCGCCGGTCAGGGCCTGGATGGCCTCGGTGACGTAGGAGACGTCGTCGGGCTCCAGCGGGCGCAGCGCGCCGAGCCCCCGGGCGTCGCGGATCGGGTCGGCCACGACGGGGCCGACCCCCGGCTTGATGTCGAGGTCGATGCCGATGGCCTTGAGGGGGACCACGATGTCGCTGAAGAAGATGGCCGCGTCGACGCCGTAGCGGCGCACCGGCTGCATGGTGATCTCGACGATCAGGTCGGGCGTCGCGCAGGCCGTGAGCATCGGCACGCCCTCGCGCAGCTTCAGGTATTCGGGCAACGACCGCCCTGCCTGGCGCATGTACCACACGGGGGTGTGCTGGACGGGCTGGCGGCGGCAGGCACGCAGGAAGGCGGAGTCGTCGAGGTTCACTTGACAAGGATCCCACGCATTCGTGTCGGTGCCCGCACGGGTGCGACACGAATGCAAGGTGTCGGAAAAACATGCATTGGATGCCCCAAATCATGATCAGATAGCTAGATGAAGGTTTTCCGGTCTGCTCGGCATCGGCGTCGCACACGGGTCGAACACACCCCATGGCGGACCAGAGAGCCGGTCTCGACTGGGCCAAATGTTCACCAAGCCACCGCGCGGCATCGATTAGGAGACCACTTTCGGGACACGCCGAGCGCGTTGCGGGGAATTGTCAGCGGCTCGTGCCAACGTCGGAGCCACGACCCGAAGAAAGGCCCCGTTGCGATGACCGCGTTGTGGAGTTCCCCAGAGCGCCGCAGTGAGCGCTGCGCTTCCTGCGCCGTGGTGCGGCTGTTCGAGCAGCCTCCGTGCTCTGACGGGCACGAGCAGGGCCACTGCCCCGAGTGGGCCTGCCTCGTGTGCGGCCACGCGATCATTCTCGGCTTCCCCGAGTCCACCCGACCGGTTCGCCAGCTTGTTACGGCAGCGGCTTGATCACGAAGGATGAGCACCCCCGTGGTCCCCTTCCGCCCGTCCCCGACCTACGCTTCGACTATGACGCTCGGTGACCAGCCGCCGCCCGCCCCCTTCGCGCGCGCGGCGCAGAGCCTGCGGTTGCCCGACGTCAGGCCCGAGATCGAGCTTGAGGACCTGCCCGCGCCCCAGCGGCTGGCCCCCTATTCGGCCGCCATCGGCGCGTCGGTCTACCGCGACGACGACGAGCTCGCCGTCGGCCGGCTGATCCTGCTCTACGACCCCGACGGCCAGCGCGGCTGGGAGGGCCCGTTCCGGCTGGTGGCCTACGTCCGGGCCGACATGGAGCCGGAGATCACCTCCGACCCGTTGCTCGGGCCCGTCGCCTGGAGCTGGTTGACCGAGGCGCTGGAGGCTCACCAAGCCGACTACTCCGCCGCTGGCGGTACCGTGACAAGAGCCGTGTCCGAGGGGTTCGGCAACAAAGCCGACGATCCGGTCACGACCGAGCTTGAGCTGCGGGCGTCCTGGTCACCGGCCGAGGAGGATCTGTCCGGCCATGTCGCCGCCTGGTGCGACCTCATGTGCCTGGCCGCGGGCATCCCGCCGCTCCCGCCCGACGTGGCCGCCCTGCCCCGCAGACGTGATGATCCGGAGAGTGACCGAACGAAGTGACGGCACCAGTCAAGACAGCACCAGCGTCATGAGGTCGGTGAACTCATGACAGAAGAACGCACAGTCCAGCCGCTGCTGGAGCCACGCGAGGGCATCCCACCGGTCATCGCGGACGCTGACGGGCTGGCCGAGGTCGTTGCGCGGTTCGCGGCCGGGACGGGTCCCGTCGCGGTCGACGCCGAGCGCGCCTCCGGCTACCGCTACGGCAACCGCGCCTACCTGGTGCAGCTCCGCCGCGCCGGAGCGGGCACCGCGCTGATCGATCCGGTCGGCTGCCCCGACCTGTCCTCGCTCGACACGGCCGTGTCGAGCGCCGAGATCGTGCTGCACGCCGCTTCCCAGGACCTGCCCTGCCTGATGGAGGTCGGATTCAAGCCCCGGGAGATGTTCGACACGGAGCTCGCGGGGCGGCTGCTCGGCTACGAGCGGGTGGGGCTCGGCACCATGGTCGAGACCGTGCTCGGCCTGCGGCTGGAGAAGGGTCACTCGGCCGCCGACTGGTCGACCAGGCCACTGCCGGAAGACTGGCTCCGCTACGCCGCCCTCGACGTGGAGGTGCTGGTCGAGCTCCGCGACGTGCTCCAGCAGGAGCTGACGGAGAGCGGGAAGCTGGAGTGGGCGCGCGAGGAGTTCGCCGCCGTGCTCCACACTCCCCCGCCGTCGCCCCGGTCGGACCCGTGGCGGCGTACGTCGGGCATCCACAAGATACGCAACGTGCGCGCCCTGGCCATCGTGCGCGAGTTGTGGACCATGCGCGACCAGATCGCCCGCGAGGCCGATCTCGCCCCCGGCAGGGTGCTCCCCGACGCCGCGATCGTCACGGCCGCGCTCGAAGGGCCGCGTACGAAAAAGGCATTGACCGAAATTTCAGCATTCACCGGGCGTAGTGCGCGCCGGCACATGAGCGACTGGCTCGCCGCGGTCGCCAAGGCCCGCACGCTGCCCGACAACCAGCTCCCGCAGCCCAGCACGCCCGGCGACGGACCGCCGCCGCCCAACCGCTGGGCCGACCGCGACCCGGCCGCCGCCAAGCGCCTGGCCGCGGCCCGCGCCGTGGTGGCCGCGCTGGCCGAGGAGCACCACATGCCCACGGAGAACCTGCTGCAGCCGGACGCGGTCCGGCGGCTGACGTGGGAGCCGCCCGGGGAGATCACCGACGAGAGCGTGACCGGGCGGTTGCGCGAGCTCGGGGTCCGGGAGTGGCAGCTCTCGCTCACGGGTCAGCGCATCGCCAAGGCGCTGGGGCGGCTGGAGACCCGGGGAGACCTTTAGGCACGGGCAACGGTCGCGTTCCGGCTCTCCGCCCGCACGACGACCGTTGCCCGCCCACCCGCACGTTCCGCCCACCCGCTTTTCGCCCGTACGCCAACCGTTGCCCGTACGCCAACCGTTGCCCAGGGCCAGAACCCCTCGCGAAGCCAGATCTAGGCGCTGTTGACCCACGCACCGCCGTTCGCGCTACTTGACGCCTCTGCCAGGGCGGCCTTACGGTTCGGGAAAGCGCTTTCCCCCTGTTGTTCCTGAAGGGAATACTCAATGAGCGTGCGCACCATCGGCGTCGTGATGAACGGCGTCACCGGACGGATGGGCTATCGCCAGCACCTGGTCCGTTCTGTCCTGGCCATCAACGAGCAGGGCGGTGTCACGCTCTCGGACGGCGGCAAGGTCAATCTCAGGCCAGTACTTGTCGGCCGCAACGCCGACAAACTTGCAGATATCGCGTCCAAGCATGGAATTTCGGATTTCACCACCGACCTCGACGCCGCCCTCGCCGACGACGACAACCTGATCTATTTCGACGCCCAGGTCACCAGCGCCCGGGTCAAGGCCGTACTGAAGGCCATCGAGGCGGGCAAGCACATCTACGCCGAGAAGCCGACGGCCGAGTCGACGCAGGAGGCGATCGCGCTCGCCGAGGCCGCCACGGCCAAAGGCGTCAAGAACGGCGTCGTGCAGGACAAGCTCTTCCTCCCCGGCCTGCTCAAGCTGAAGCGCCTGATCGACGGCGGCTTCTTCGGCCGGATCCTGTCGGTGCGCGGCGAGTTCGGCTACTGGGTGTTCGAGGGCGACTGGCAGGAGGCCCAGCGTCCGTCCTGGAACTACCGGTCCGAGGACGGCGGCGGCATCGTGCTCGACATGTTCCCGCATTGGCACTACGTGATGGAGAACCTGTTCGGCCGCGTCCAGTCGGTCTACGCCCGCGCCGTCACCCACGTGCCCACGCGGGTGGACGAGCAGGACAACACCTACCAGGCCACGGCGGACGACGCCGCGTACGGGATCTTCGACCTGGAGGGCGGCATCGTCGCTCAGATCAACTCCTCCTGGACGGTTCGCGTGAACCGGGACGAGCTGGTCGAGTTCCAGGTGGACGGGACGCACGGCAGCGCCGTGGCCGGTCTGCGCAACTGCCGCGTGCAACACCGCTCCGCCACCCCCAAGCCCGTCTGGAACCCGGACCTGCCCGCCACGGCGCGTTTCCGCGACGGCTGGCAGGAGGTGCCGGACAACGCCGAGTTCGACAACGGGTTCAAGATCCAGTGGGAGGGGTTCATCCGGCACGTGCTGGAGGACGCGCCCTTCCCGTACGACTTCGCCTCCGGCGCGCGCGGCGTGCAACTCGCCGAGCTGGGCCTGCGCTCCAACGCCGAGGGCCGCAGGATCGAGGTGCCGGGCCTGTGATGATCGATCTGCCCGGATTCGGGCCCTACCCGCTGCGCGAGCCGGTGACGTGGCCGGTGGCCGAGGCGCCGGCCACCGGCCGGATCGTCTACGCGGCCGCGCACGTGGTGGCCGACCCGCTCGGCGACAACACGCCGGGCTCCCCCGCTGCCGTCGACTGGGACGCCACCCTCCGCTTCCGCCGCCACCTGTGGTCGTACGGCCTGCGCGTCGCGGACGCCATGGACACCGCCCAGCGCAACATGGGCCTGGACTGGCCGGCCACCAAGGAGCTCATCCGGCGCAGCGCCGCCGAGGCCCGCTCGTTCGGCGACCCGGCGGCGCTGGTGGCCTGCGGCGCCGGCACCGACCACGCCCCGGACGCCGCCGACCTGCACACGATCACCGCCGCGTACGCCGAGCAGATCGAGACCGTCCAGGCGGCCGGGGCGGGCGTGATCATCATGGCCTCCCGCCAGCTCGCCAGGGCGGCGGCCGGGCCCCAGGACTACCACCAGGTGTACGGCAAGCTCTTCGGCCTGGCCGAGCGCCCGGTGATCCTGCACTGGCTGGGCGAGATGTTCGACCCGCAGCTCGCCGGCTACTGGGGCTCGCGCGACGTGGCGGCGGCCACGGAGGCATTCCTGGAGCTGGTCCACGCTCACGCCGCGATGGTGGACGGCGTGAAGGTGTCGCTGCTGGACGAGGAGCACGAGGTGGGCCTGCGCGCCGCGCTCCCCGGCGGCGTCAAGCTGTACACGGGCGACGACTTCAACTACCCGTCCCTGATCAGGTCGGGCTCGCACGCGCTGCTGGGCATCTTCGACGCCATCGCCCCGGCCGCCGCGGCGGCGCTCCAGGCGCTGGACGCGGCCGAGGCCGCCGCCGACGAGTCCGCCCGCGAGCGCGCGCTGGCCTCCTACGACGAGATCTTCGCCCCAACGGTCCCGCTGTCCAGGAAGATCTTCGAGACGCCCACGTACCACTACAAGACCGGCATCGTCTTCCTGGCCTGGCTGAACGGCCACCAGGACGCGTTCACCATGGTGAACGGCGCCCAGTCGGCCCGCTCGCTGCTCCACCTGAGCGAGGTGTTCCGCCTGGCCGACCAGGCCGGGCTGCTGGCCGACCAGGAGCTGGCCGTGCGCCGCATGAAGGCGCTGCTGGCGGTGAACGGGCTGTGAGTCTGTCGCTGAACCAGTGGACGACCAGGCGCTGGTCCGTGGCCGAGGCCGTGGACGGGTGCGTACGGCACGGCCTGGAAGCGGTCGGGCTGTGGCGGGAGAAGGTCGAGGAGCAGGGGCTCGCGCAGAGCGTGAAGCTGGTGCGGGACGCCGGGCTGCGCGTGTCGTCGTTGTGCCGGGGCGGCTTCCTGACGGCCGGCGGGCTGCCGGGGGAGGCGGGGCGCCAGGCGTTCGCCAAGGCGCTGGACGACAACCGGCGGGCCATCGACGAGGCGGCCGAGCTGAACGCGGCCTGCCTGGTGCTGGTGGTCGGCGGCCTGCCGGGAGTCCGGCCGGGCGAGCCGCTGCCCTCCGATCAGGAGCACCCCACCGTGACCGGCACCACCGTCACGGGCGTCGCCGGTGGGTTCTCGCGGGACCTGGCCGGGGCGCGGGCGCGGGTGGCCGAGGCGCTGGTGGAGCTGGCGCCCTATGCCGGCGAGCGCGGCGTCAAGCTGGCCCTGGAGCCCTTGCACCCGATCTACTGCCCGGACCGTGCGGTCCTGTCCACCCTCGGCCAGGCGCTCGACCTCAGCCTGGAATATCCGGAGGAGCAGGTCGGCGTGGTGGTCGACACCTTCCATGTGTGGTGGGACCCGAGGTTGTTCGAGGACATCGCGCGGGCGGGCCGCCGGATCGCGACCTACCAGGTGTGCGACTACCTGCATCCGCTGCCGGCGGACGTGCTGCTCGGGCGGGGCATGATGGGTGACGGGGTGATCGACTTCGGGCCGATCACCCGGGCGGTGCTGGCCGCCGGATACACCGGGGACGTCGAGGTGGAGATCTTCAACGCCGACATCTGGGCCGCCGACCCTGACCAGGTGGTCGCCACGATGAAGGCCAGGTATGAGGACGTGGTCGTTCCCGCGTCATGACGCCGGGGCGCGGCGGTCCGCGCCGCGCCCCGGTTTGTCCCAGACGAGCAGATAGCGCCGCAGCAGCAGGCGGCGGAAGCGGCAGCCGGGCAGCACTGCCCGCCAGGGCACCGGATCAGCCCGGGAACGACACCGTCCCCGCGGCTCCGTTCACCGTGATCTCCTGGCCGGTGACGATGCGGTGGGTGGCGTCGGGGACGCCGACGACGGCCGGGATGCCGTACTCCCTGGCCACCACCGCGCCGTGTGACATGGCCCCGCCCATCTCCATCACCAGCCCGCCGGCCGTCAGGAACAGCGGGGTCCAGCCGGGATCCGTCGAGGGGCAGACCAGGATCTCGCCGGGCTCCAGGTGGGCGCCGATGGGGTCCTGCACCACCCTGGCCACGCCCGTGACGGTGCCCGCGGAGGCCGCCGTGCCCGTCAGCGCGCCGTCCGGGGCCGGCTCGGCGAGCGCCTCGGGCTCGGTGCCGTCCGAGAGCAGCACCCGGGGCACGTGCCGGCGGCGCGACTCCCGCTCGTACGCGGCCCGCCGCTCGGCCACCGGCTCACGCAGGTCCCCCTCGGACGCCGCCCGCCGCTCGGCCACCGGCTCACGCAGGTCGCCCCCGTTCAGGGCCGCTCTGGCCTCCGCCACGCTCAGGAAGAACACGTCCTGCGCCGAGTCGAGCACGCCGGTGCTCACCAGGTGGTCGCCGACCACGAGCAGGCTCTGCCGCACCCCGGCGATGACCTTGACCGCGTAGAACTTCGGCAACTCCCGCAACCCGGCGTACTTCCGGGTGCGCCCCAGCCCGTACCGCACCACGGCGGCCCGCCACCGCCCCTTGCGCCCGGCCCGCGCGGCCACGTCGTCGATCGCGGCCCGCGCCTGCTCCGCGCCCTTGGCGAACAGGGTGGCGGGAGCGAGGGCGGCGTCGCCGTCCATGCGCTGGTAGTTGGCCAGGACGCCGAGGATGTGGGCGGGCTCCTCCGACCAGCGCGGCACGCCGATGTCGATCTCGGCGACGCCACGGTGGCCGTATCTACCGAGGAAGGCGGTGATCTCGCGCTGCGCCTTCGGCGGGAGCTCACCGGCCTGGTAACGGCGGACCAGCTCCGCCACCGTCTCCCGCTCGAACGGCTCCCGCTCGATCCGGGTGGCCAGGTGCCACAACTCCAGGTCCATCTCCGTGGTCGGATTGCCCGGGATGCTACGCAGGACGTCGTGCATGTCGCTCATCGACAGGCCGGAGAGCTTGCCCGCCAGCGCGAACAGGCCGTAGCCGGTGAGCACGATGGGCATGATCGAGACGATCGCGGGGAAGGTGCCGCCGAGCATGCGCTCGGCGTGGTCCAGGCGCTGGGCCGGGGTCACGTCCGCGGGCAGCCGGAGCCGTTCGTCGAGCTGGTCGCCGATGCGGGCGGCGTACGCGAGGGCCCGGTCCGGCCTGGTCAGCGCCATCAGCACCCGGGAGGGCGCGTGCACGGTGCGGGCGAAGCGGCGCAGGCCGCGCAGCACCGGGCGGCGGGAGGTCTGGGTCACCGAGAGCTGCGGCTCGTCCGTCAGCCTGGCGAAGACGGCGGCGGTGCGGGCCTCGCCGAGGGTGAGCATGCGCGGCAGGATGGCGCGGCCGGCGCGGCTGCGCACGGCCGTGGTGAGGTCGATCCACATCCGCCCGCCCGACTCCGCCATGACCGCCGGGCCGTCGGGGCGGCGGGCCGGGCCGTAGCCGAACAGGCCCGCCGCCCCGGCGCCGATCAGCCTGAACGCCGACAACCCCATCGGCGTGAGCGGGCCCATGACGCCCTGGGCGACGTTGAACGAGAAGTACACCCGCAGGCCCGGCCTGGTCCGCTCGGGCAGCGGGTAGAGCGTGGTGATCGGCCTGGCCTGGGTGAGCCAGAGGGCGCCGTCGCCGTCGATGGCCCACTCGGTGTCCTGAGGCGCGCCGTAGTGCTCCTCGACGCGGGCGCCGAGCTCGGCCAGGTCGCGTACCTGGGTGTCGGTCAGGCACAGGCCCTCGTGCGCGAGCTCGACCCGTTCGGTGCCGCCGCCCGGCAGGGAGCGGATGGCCAGCCGCTTGTCCCCGGCCTGGCGTTCGAGGATCTCGCCGCCGTGGACGACGAAGCGGTCCGGGTTGACGGCGCCGGAGACGACGGCCTCGCCGAGGCCGGGACTGGCGTCGATGACGGCCTCGCGCCGCCGCCCCGTCACCGGGTTCGCGGTGAACATCACCCCCGCCACCTGCGCGTCCACCATGACCTGGACGACCACCGCGAGCCGCACGGCGGTGTGGTCGATGCCGTTGGACTCGCGGTAGGCGACGGCGCGGTCGGTCCAGAGCGAGGCCCAGCAGCGGCGTACGGCGTCGAGCACGGCCTCGGCGCCCACCACGTTGAGGAAGGTGTCCTGCTGCCCGGCGAAGCTGGCGAACGGCAGGTCCTCGGCCGTGGCCGAGGAGCGCACCGCCACCGGGACGTCGTCGCCGAGCGCGGCGTACGCCTTCACGATCGCCTCGTGCACCGCGTCCGGGACCTCCGCCGCCAGCAGGTGCCGTCTGGCGCGCTCGGCGAGGTCGTCGCCGGTGACCGCGAGGCCCGCCGCGACCTGGCGGTAGGCCTCCGTGGTCAGCACCCAGCCGGGCGGGACGGGCAGCCCCGCCCTGGTCAGCTCGCCGAGGTTCGCGGCCTTGCCGCCCACCTCGGCCAGCATTCCGGCACCGATCTCCGTGAAGTCCTGGACCGTCTTCATCGTCTGCACCCCCGCCGTTCAGCGTCCGGTCACCAGTCTCACGCCTTCCCGGCAGAAATTCAACACTTGATGAAAGACATCACGTCTCCAGGGGCGTCCCGTCCAGATCCCACGCGGGATCGATCTCCACCCCGAGCGCGGCCAGCGCCGTCGGCCCCACGTCCACCAGCCGGGGGCGGTCCAGGAGGCGGCCGCCCAGGTCCGCGCCCAGGCGGGCGGCGATCACGAACACCGTGCGCTCCTCGGCCGACGTCCCCCCGTGGCCGCCCTCGTCGACGTGGCCGTGGTCGGTCGTGACGAGCACGGTCCAGCGCTCGCCGGCGTACGCGGACCGGCCGCGCACCGCGTCGAGCAGGCGCCCGAGGTAGGCGTCCTGGGCCTGGAGCGCGGCGGTGTACTCGGGGCAGAAGGCGCCGAGGGCGTGGGCCACCTCGTCGGTGTCGCCGAGGTAGACGAAGACGGCGTCGGGGTCGTCCTGGCTCAGGTGCCGCTCGGCCGCCTCGGTGACCTGCCGGTCGGCGTTGGCCCAGCCGCAGGTGTATCCGTCCAGGACGAAGCGGTGGTCGAGCGCCGCGCCGAACGCGCCCTTCTCGGCGAGCGAGGCCCAGGAGAAGAACGCGGAGGCGGTCAGCCCAGGAACGGCATTCTTCGCACGAGTCAAGAAGTCCGGAAATTTCAGGAAGTCGGCTTCGGCGAAACCATTGTCCACAACGCCGTGCTTGTCGGGCCAGACGCCGGTCGCGATCGAGGACCAGCCGGGGCCCGAGTCCGTGCGCGACCTGATGACCCGGGTGCCGTGCCCGGGCTCAGGGGTCTTGGGGACGACCTTGCCCGGCGACTCCGTACGCGGCGTCCCGGCTTCGCCATAGGGGAGCAGGCTGATGCCGTACGCGCCGGAGGACATCAGGGAGGCGAGCACGGGCGCGCCGAGAGCCTGGAGCCGGTCGAAGCGCAGGCCGTCCATGCCGACGACGAGCACCTTGTTTCTGGAAGGGGACATCCCCCTATCTAAGCGGTGAAACGCCGCACCCAGTCAGCCGCGCCCGGCAGGATCTCCTCGACGGGCGCGACCTGGGGATACCAGGTGCGTTCCCACTCCAGCGACACCCATCCGGTGTAGCCCGTCTCGCGGAGCAGCTCCCCCGCCTCGTCGAGGGGCACGGAGCCGGTCCACAAGGGCACCGGCGTGGTGTCCCCGGCCGAGACCGCGTCCTTGACCTGCACGTAGGACAGGTGGGCGCCCAGCGCGGCGAGCGTGGCGGCCGGTGGCTCGCCGTGGCGCCACGGGTGCAGCAGGTCCCAGATCGCGCCGGTGGTCTCCGGGCAGGCGGCCGCGTCGAGCAGACCGGCCACGGCCGCGCCGGTGGCCATGTTGTCGTGCGTCTCGACGAGGACGCGAACTCCGAGGCCGGCCGCCGTGCCGGCGACCGCCTTGAGCCTGCGGGCGCCCACGGCCGGGTCATCGCCGCGCGGGAACACCCGCACCCCTGGCGCGCCCAGGTCAGCGGCGAGCCGGAGGCCGGCGATCAGCGCCTCGGCGACCGGCTCGTCCGGGCCGGGCTCACAGATGCCGACATATCCGGCGAGCGCGGAAATCTCCAGACCGGCCCGCTCCACCCGGTCCCGCACCGACCGCCGTCCCGCCGCGTCCAGCCCGCCGTGCACCCCGGTGTCGGGATGCAGGCGCAACTCCAGCCCCTGACAGCCACCCCCGGCCGCGATCTCGATCGCCCGATCAAGCCCCGCGCCCGGCATCCCGAGCGTGCTCACCGCCAGTTTCACGCCATCCTCCGCACGCCGGCCCACCGCACGCGAGCCATCCACCGCACGCGAGCCATCCACCGCACACCCTTCGACCACACACCCGCCGGGTTCACGCCATCCTCCGCACGCTTTCCCGCAGCACGACCTCGCCGGCGACCTTCTCCACCACGACCGTGTCCTCTTCGCCCAGCGCCAGCTCCAATGCCCGCGCCCCCATGCCCTTCAACGGCAGCCGCACCGTCGTCAGCGCGGGAACGTGATCCCGCAGCGTCACGATGTCGTCGAAGCCGGCCACCGACACGTCCTCGGGCACCCTGACCCCACGCTCCCGATAGGCGGCCAGCGCCCCCACCGCCATCACGTCGTTCACCGCGAACACGCAGGTCGCGTCCCCGATCTGCGGCGCCGCCGCGTACCCGCCGTCGCGGTCGAACGGCCCGTGGACGACGCGCGGCGCGGGCAGTCCGAGCTCCGCCAGCGCCTCCGTGAACCCGGCGCACCGATCGGCCGCCGTCACCAGATGCGGCGGCCCGGCCAGCACCGCGAACCGCCGGTGCCCCAGCCCCGCGAGCGAGCGCGCCAGCGCCGCCGCCCCCTGCCGGTTGGCGGGCGCGACGGTGTCCACGCCGAGCAGGTCCTGCCCCACGCAGGCCGCCCGGCCGCCGCCGGCCCGGTAACGGGCCAGCTCCTCGCGCAGCCGCCCGGTGACGGCCGGATCGGCGACGCGCGAGCCGACCAGCAGGACGGCGCGGACGCGCTGGGCGTTCAGCGTCGCCACGTAGGCGATCTCCTGCTCCGGGTCGCGATGCGTGGTGCCCACCATGACCAGCAGGCCCTCGGTGGCCGCCGCCCGCATCGCGCCGTCGGCCAACGCCGCGAAATAGGGGTCGGTCAGGTCGTGGACGACGATGCCGATGACGTTGCTCGCCCCGCGGGCCAGCGTCTGGGCCGCGATGTTGGCTCGGTAGCCCAGCTCGTCCGCCGCCTGCTCGACCCGGGAACGCAGCGCGGAGCCCACCTGGCGGGTGCTGCCGTTGAGCACCCGCGAAGCGGTCGCGAGCGAGACGCCCGCCTGTTTGGCGACGTCTTCAAGCGTGACCACGAGACCTCCAGGGAAAGCGGTTTCCAAGTCTGCCAGACCGGCACCTGGATCCGCATCCTTACACGCCTCAAGCCCAGGGGAACAGGTAGTCGAAGATCCCCTTCCGCTCCGGCTCCTGGACGACGGGCGGCGCCTGGGTCATGGGCGCCTCGGTGGCGGCGTCCTGCGTCGGCGCCTCCGTCGCCGCCTCCGGCACCTCCTGCTGACCCCGCGTCCCGGTGTCGGCGTCCCGCGTCTCGCCCTGCGGCGTGCGGGTGGGCCTGCTGGTGGCCTTCGCGGTCGGCTCGGCGCGCGTCCTCGTGGGGCGCGCCGAAGGCTCGCTCGTGGGACGGACCCGCCGCTGCGTCGGAGTGGGGGTTACGGACTCGGATTCGGTCGGCTCCGCGCTGTCCGAATCGGTGGGTTCGGGAGCGGTCTCCTCCGTGTCCTCGGGAGCCGCGGTGTCGGCGGGCGCGCTCACCTCGCCGGCGCTGGCGCACCGGCCGCCGTCGCACGGGTCGTCCGAGGAGGTGCCGGTGAGCATGAAGCCGGCGCCGACGCCGATCACCACCACCGCGGCGGCCGCCACCAGCAGCTTCCTGGTACGCCTGCGCACCTCCCGCTCGCCGCCGGACCGCCCGTCGTCCGAGTCGTCGTCGGTCCACCCCGACCCGAGGAAGCCGCGCTTGGGCTCCTCGTCGTGCTCGTCGTCGAACTGCGCCTCGTAGCCGCGGTCGATCGGCAGGTACGGGCTGTCGCCCTCCACCGGATGCGGGCCGCTGTGCTCGACGGCGTGCGGCCCGCTGGGACCGCCCAGGTCGTAGCCGCCGAGCACGTCATGGGAACCGCTGTGACCGGCCGCGTCATAGGGCTGGTCCAGCACGTCGTGCGTACCCCCCGGCCCGCTCAGCAGGTCGTGCGCGGCGCCGGACCCGCCGAGCACGTCGTGCGGGTCCTCGTCCAGCACGTCGCGCCCGCCAGGGCCCAGCCGCACGGGCGTGCCCCTGTCCGGCGGCAGGATGTAGGTCTCGTTGCCGACGACCTGGATGGCGGGCTGCTCGTCGGTGTCCTCGGTGCTCCACCGCGAGGACAGCACATCACCCGTCAGATCCGGGTTCAACGACCTGCCCTGGCCGTCCTCATATGGCCTGTCGTTCTCGTCGCGCGCCACGATGGAACCTCTCTAGTACGAATTGGACCGCGCCCTTTCTTAACAGACCCAACTACCAGTTGTCCGGAAATTTCACATGTTTCCCTAAAATCACGTAGAGTAACATTCGTCACTCTGAGCAGCGTGAACCGACGGAGAGTCCCCATGACCGGGCACGGAACAGCCGGTCAAGCCGTCAAGGAGCGCGTCAGAAGCCGCCCGGGAACAACACGAGCGGCGCTAGAGACAGGGATTGGTGTTGGCGTCGACGACCCGGTCCTTGAGGGAGTCGGGGATCGCGGACACGACCCGCACGCCCGGCCAGTCCTTGCCGATGACGACCTGGACGATCGGGCCGCCGGGCACCGCGGTGGCCTTCGACTGGTACGGCTGCGTGGTCAGCGGCTTGACCTTCCCCGCCACCGGGGTCTTCTTGTCCTTCGACAACCGCGCGGCCACCGCGTCCCCGTAGGCGGCGCCGTTCTCGGCGTCCTTCTTGGCGTACCGCAGCGTGGTCTTGCCGGTCGTGGCGACGTTGCCGACCTCGGTCACCACGAAGCCCTGGGCGGCCAGCGCGTCGGCGACCTGGACGGCCTTGCCGGACTCGCCGGTGCCGTTCAGGACCTGCACCCGCACCTGCTTGTTCTCGATCTTGGGCGCGGCGGACTTGCCGGGGACCGGAACGGCGTTGACCTCGACGTCGTTGCGCACGTTGTCGAAGAAGTTCGTGGCGGCGGGCTGGCTGAACTGCACGCGGTTCTTGTCCGCCGGATAGGCCTCGACGGGCACCGTGATGCCCTTGAGCTCCTTGGCCGTCAGACCCTGGACGCTGCCGGCGATCTCCACCATCCGGTTGAGCGTGAGGCCCTCGTCCACGGTGACGGCCTTGACGGCCGCCTGCAGGAAGCCGTTGAGCGCGATGGGGTCGGTGAGCAGGCCCGCGTCGGTGACCTTCGCCAGCACGCTGGTCAGGAACACCTGCTGGCGCTGGATCCGGCTCAGGTCGCTGCCGTCGCCCAGGGCGTAGCGGGTGCGCACGTAGCCGAGCGCCTGCTCACCGGTGACCACGTGCTTGCCGGGGCCGAGCACCAGCTTGGCCTTGGGGTCGTTGACGGCCTTGGGCAGGCAGATCTGGATGCCGCCGATGGCGTCGATGATGCCCTTGAAGCCGGTGAAGTCGACCTTCACGAAGTGGTCGATCTTGATGTTGGTGAGCGATTCGAGCGTCTTGATCGTGCAGTTGATGCCGCCCTCGTTGAAGGCGGCGTTGATCTGGCGGATCCCGCCGGGCAGCACGGCGCCGTTGCGGCCCGCGCACTCCGGGACCATGACCATGGAGTCGCGCGGGAAGCTGATCATGGTCGCGTTGTCCCGGTTCGGGGAGATGTGCAGCAGCATGATCGTGTCGGTGCGCTCGCCCAGCCCCACGGACGTGGCGCCGTACTTCTTGTTGTCGCCCTCCCGGGAGTCGGAGCCGACCAGCAGCACGTTGAGCGCACCGGTCTCCGGCGGCCGGCTCGGGCCGACCGCGATCCGCTCACGCGGGATGCTGGACTCCAGCACGCGGTAGTAGCCGTATGTCCCCAGTGTGGCCGCCACCAGCACGAACGTCAGCCCGATGCCGACCCACCCCAGCACGGGCAGCCGCCGCCACGGCCCACCGCCACGGCCCTCCCGCCGATGCGGAGCTCCGCCCGCCGCCCTCCGGCCTCGCCTCACGCGCCTCCCTTCACCCCGCCCCCAAGGAGACCGCATGGCGGAACGTGTTCCTCATGCGGTGCGGGCAGCATACTGAGAAACCCACGCTCCCGTAATGTGGTGTCAAAAGTCGGGCCCCGGCAAGGCGCCGCACTGCCACTGTTGCCTGCCGCGTTCAGCGCGAGCCCCACGCAAAGTAGCGAAATTCCCGGCCTCACCACACACAGTGACGCCATCATGACGTTCATGCTGTTGACCGAGATGCCGCCTCCCCCGGGCGCCAGGGACGTGGCGGAGGTGCGGGCCAGGGCCGGATCCGCCCGGCGCTGCGCCCTCGTCGCGCTCTCCGCCTCGATCGCGTTGCTGGCCACCGCGCAGGTGCTCGCCGATCGCGCCGCGACCAGGGAGCAGACGCTGCCGCTGGCGATCATGTCACTGGCGGTCTTCGTGATCGCGCTGCCCGCCATGGCCGCCACCCAGTACCTGTGGGGCGCGCGAGCCCGGGTGGTGCGCCGCAGAGAGCGCGAGCTCTACGCCGACGTGCCCTCCGGCCGGGGGCGCGCCCTGTGGCGGTTGCTCGTCGCCGGCGGCTGGGTGGTGACGCTGCTGCTGGGCTGGACGGCCCCGCGCTTCTTCCGCCAGGCCGCCTGGTACGCCTCCGCCGACATCCTGACCAGGGCCGCCGACACGCTCGCGGTGCTGAGTTTCGCCGCAGGGGTGTTGTTCCTGCTGTGGTGGGCACGGGACGCACTGAGGATGCTGGCGCGGGTCAGGCGGCCGGGCGGATCACCTGGCGATCCATGGGACCCCGGCCGCGGCCCGCGCTCGCGAGAGGGCGCGGTGCTCTGGACGGGCGCGGCCGTCGCGGTCGCGGCCCTGGTCGGAGCCCGCGCCCACCTGTGGGAGCCGTCGACCGCGGTCGTCTACGCCCTGCTCACCGTCGCCCTCGTCTGCGGAGTAGTTACCGACGAGTAGCATAGGCACGAAACTCCATCAACGACCGAGGAGCGAATCCGTGCCTTCCTCTCGTGACGTCGTGTTCGTCGACGGCGTGCGCACGCCTTTCGGCAGGTCAGGGCCGAAAGGGCTGTACGCGGAGACCCGCGCGGACGACCTGGTCGTCCGCGTCATCCGCGAGCTCGTCCGGCGCAACCCGGGCCTGCCACCTGAGCGTGTCGACGAGGTCGCCATCGCCGCGACCACGCAGATCGGCGACCAGGGCCTGACCATCGGCCGCTCGGCGGCGGTGCTGGCCGGGCTGCCCAAGACCGTGCCGGGTTACGCGATCGACCGCATGTGCGCGGGCGCGATGACCGCCGTCACCACCGTCGCCGGCGGCATCGCGTTCGGCGCCTACGACGTGGCCATCGCCGGCGGCGTCGAGCACATGGGCCGCCACCCGATGGGCGAGGGCGTCGACCCCAACCCGCGCTTCCTGTCGGAGAAGCTGGTCGACCCGAGCGCCCTCGTCATGGGCATGACGGCGGAGAACCTGCACGACCGCTACCCGGCGATCACCAAGCGGCGCGCGGACGCGTACGCGGTGCTCTCGCAGGAGCGGGCGGCCAAGGCCTACGCCGACGGCCGGATCCAGCCCGAC
Source organism: Nonomuraea sp. NPDC002799 (assembly GCF_053592075.1). Classification (NCBI taxonomy): domain Bacteria; kingdom Bacillati; phylum Actinomycetota; class Actinomycetes; order Streptosporangiales; family Streptosporangiaceae; genus Nonomuraea; species Nonomuraea sp. NPDC002799. Next base: position 116,893 of record NZ_JBSFVA010000014.1, on the reverse strand, counting down.
CTGGTGCCCACCGCGATCAGGACGGCGGACAAGGGCTGGGGCCTGGCGGCCGAGGACGAGGCTCCCCGGCCGGGCACCACGATGGAGGGCCTGGGCGCGCTCAAGACGCCGTTCCGCCCGCACGGCAACGTCACGGCGGGCAACTCCTCCGGCATCAACGACGGCGCCACCGGCTGCGTCATGGCCGCCCGCGACGTCGCCGCCGAGCTGGGACTGGACGCCAAGATGCGGCTCGTGTCGTACGCGTTCGCGGGCGTGGACCCCGAGGTCATGGGCGTGGGCCCGATCCCGTCCACGGAGCGCGCGCTGCGCCTGGCCGGTCTGGACCTCGCGGACATCGGGCTGTTCGAGATCAACGAGGCGTTCGCCGTGCAGGTGCTGGCCTTCCTCGACCACTTCGGCATCGCCGACGACGACCCGCGCGTGAACGCCTACGGCGGCGCCATCGCCTACGGCCACCCGCTCGCCTCCTCGGGCGTGCGGCTGATGACGCAGCTCGCCCGGCAGTTCGGCGAGCGTCCCGACGTGCGTTACGGCATCACCACCATGTGCGTCGGCATGGGCATGGGCGGCACTGTGATCTGGGAGAACCTGGCGTGAGCAATCTCGACACCTGGCGGGCGCTGCTGAGCGAGCGCAACACCGACGAAGTCGTCACCAGGGCCCTGGTGCGCGACGTGCGGTTGCCCGGCGGCGCCGGCACGATGGCGCTGATCACGCTGGACAACGGCTTCGACCACACCAAGCCGAACACGTTCGGCCCGCACGGCCTGTTCGCGCTCGACGCCGCCCTGTCGGAGATCGCCGCGCGCACCGACCTGGTCGCCGTGGGCGTGACCGGCAAGCCGTTCATCTTCGCGGTCGGGGCCGACCTCAAGGGCGCGGCGGAGCTCGGCACGCGTGAGGAGGCCCTCGCGATCGGCGCGCTGGGCCACCACGTGTTCCGCAGGCTGGGCGAGCTGCCGATCCCGTCGTTCGCGTTCGTGAACGGCGCGGCCATGGGCGGCGGCCTGGAGGTGGCGCTGCACTGCACGTACCGGACGATCTCCTCGGGCGTGCCCGCCGTGGCGCAGCCGGAGTGTTTCCTCGGCCTGGTGCCGGGCTGGGGCGGCACGCAGTTGCTGCCGCGCCTCATCGGCCCGGCCGCCGCGATCAAGCTGATCATCGAGAATCCGCTGTCGCAGAACCGCATGGTCAAGGGCGCGCAGGCGTACGAGCTGGGCGTCGCCGACGCGATGTTCGAGCCCGCCGACTTCCTGGAGGAGTCGCTGCGCTGGGCCGCCCGCGTCGTCAGGGGCGAGGTCGCCGTCGAGCGGCCGGTCCATGACGAGGACTGGGACAAGGCCGTCGGCGACGCGCGCTTCCTGGTGGACATGAAGCTGCGCGGCGCCTCACCCGCGCCGTACCGCGCGCTCGACCTGATCGCGCTGGCCCGCACCGCCACCCGCGACGAGGGCTTCGCCGCCGAGGACGAGGCGCTGGCCGACCTGCTGACGAGCGACGGGCTGCGCGCCGGGCTCTACGCCTTCGACCTGGTGCAGCGCCGCGCCAAGCGGCCCGCGGGCGCGCCGGACGCGTCGCTGGCCCGCAAGGTCACCAAGGTCGGCGTGGTCGGCGCGGGGCTGATGGCCTCGCAGATGGCGCTGCTGTTCGCCCGCCGCCTGCAGGTGCCGGTCGTGCTGACCGACCTCGACCAGGCCAGGCTCGACAAGGGCGTCGGGTACGTCCGCGGCGAGATCGCCAAGCTGCTCGCCAAGGGCCGCGTCGACCAGGACCAGGCCAACCGCCTGACGTCGCTGGTGACCGGCTCGCTGACCAAGGACGCCTTCGCCGACGCCGACTTCGTGATCGAGGCCGTCTTCGAGGACCTGGCGGTCAAGAAGCAGGTCTTCGCCGAGGTCGAGGCCGTGGTGCCGGCCGGGTGCGTGCTCGCCACGAACACCTCGTCGTTGTCGCTGACCGAGATGGGCGCCGGGCTGGAGCACCCGGAGCGGCTGGTCGGGTTCCACTTCTTCAACCCCGTCGCCGTCATGCCGCTGCTGGAGATCGTCAAGGGCGCCGCGACGGACGACGCCACGCTGGCCACGGCGTTCGCGGTGGGCAGGTCCCTGAGGAAGTCGTCGGTGCTGGTCAAGGACGCGCCCGCGTTCGTGGTGAACCGGCTGCTGACCTGCTTCATGGGCGAGGTCGTGGCGGCCGTGGACGAGGGCACGCCGCTGGAGGTCGCCGAGCACGCGCTCGACGGCCTGGGACTGCCGATGACGCCGTTCGCGCTGCTGCAGCTCGTCGGCCCGGCCGTCGGCCTGCACGTGGCCGAGACGCTGCACGAGGCCTTCCCCGGCCGCTACGGCGTCTCGGAGAGCCTGGCCAAGCTGGTCGCGGCCGGCAAGCCGGGCGTCTACCTGCCCGACTTCTCGCTCGACCCGGAGGCGGTGGCACTCTTCACGGGCGGCACCACGCCGTCCACCGCCGAGCAGGTACGCGACCGCGTCCTGAGCGCGCTGGCCGGTGAAATCCGGATCATGCTGGACGAAGGCGTCGTCGCGGCGGCGCAGGACATCGACCTGTGCATGATTCTGGGCGCCGGCTGGCCGTTCCATCTGGGCGGAATCACCCCGTACCTCGACAGAGCCGGCATAGCGCAACCGCGCTTCCTCGCTCCCGGGGTCGCCTCGCTGCCCGCGTGATTTTACGGAGGCCCGTACGGCGGGCCTCCGTAACTCCTTGCCCTCTCCGCCGTAGCGTTTGGTGCCGTCCTACGAACGGAGAGTAATCATGATGCGAGCAATCGGCACGATCGCACTCTGCGGCACCTTCATGCTGGGCGCGTCGGCGCCCGCCATGGCCGCGCCCGCCCCCAAGGCCGAGCTCAAGATCGTCGACGCGACCAAGGGCGGCCCGACGAAAACGGCCTGGCTCTACTGCGGACCCGCCGGCGGCACCCACCGCAACGCCCGTGAGGCCTGCCGCCTGCTGGACCGCGTCCAAGGCAAGCCGGACAAGCTGAACGTCTCGCCGAAAGCCGCCTGCAGCCAGGAGCTCAAGCCGCACGCCGTCGTGGTCGTGGGCCGGTGGTACGGCAAGTCGGTGCACTGGGCGAAGGTCTTCCCCAACGCCTGCCAGATGAAGGCCGCCACCGGCGCGGTCCTCGCGGTCTGATCCCGCCCGGGGGTGGGCCGTGCGCCCACCCCCGCCCCCTCTCGGCTCAGCGGCGCGCCTCGGGCGCGGCGGACCGCACCCTGCTGTGCCAGTAGCCGAAGCCGAAGTAGAGCAGCACGCCGATGACCATCCACACGACGAAGCGCACCCACGTCAGCGTCGGCAGGTTGAGCATCAGGTAGAGGCAGGCCAGCACGGACAGGATCGGCAACACCGGCACCAGCGGCGCCCGGAACCCGCGCGGCAGGTCGGGCCGGGTCCTCCTGAGCACGATCACGCCGATCGAGACGATCATGAACGCGAAGAGCGTGCCGATGTTGACCAGCTCGGCCAGCTCGCCGAAGGACACGAACCCGGCCAGCACCATCGTCACCACCCCCACGATGACCGTGAGCCTGGCGGGCGTGCCGAAGCGCGGGTGCACCGTGGCCAGGCCGCGAGGCAGCAGCCCGTCACGGCACATCGCGAACAGCACCCGGGTCTGGCCCAGCATCAGCACGAGCACCACCGTGGTCAGACCGGCCAGCGCGCCCACGCTGATGATCGTGGCCAGCCAGGGATAACCGACCGCGGTGAAGGCGTCCGACAGCGGCGCCGACGTGCTCAGCTCGCTGTAGCGCTGCATGCCGACGACGACGAGCGAGACGGCGACGTACAGGAACGTGCAGATGGCCAGCGAGCCGAGGATGCCGCGCGGCACGTCGCGCTGCGGGTCGATGGTCTCCTCCGCGGCCGTGGCCACGATGTCGAAGCCGATGAACGCGAAGAACACGATCGCGGCGGCGGAGAAGACGCCCAGCACGCCGAACGCGACCGGCGTGATGCCGAACATGAGCTGGATCAGCGGCGCCTCGATCCCCTCCACCCGCTCCGTGGGCACCGAGTCGGGGATGAACGGCGTGTAGTTGGCGCCCTTGATGAAGAACAGCCCGGCCACGATGACCAGCAGCACGACCGCGATCTTGGTGATCACGAGGATGAGGTTGACCCGCGAGGACACCTTGATCCCCACGGCCAGGATCGTGGTGAGGATGGCGACGATGATCACGGCGGGCACGTTGACCACGGGATCGTCGCCGGCGATCGTGCTCGGCAGGTCGATGCCGAGCGAGGAGGAGAGCATCGAGGCGAAGTAACCCGCCCAGCCGACCGCCACCACGGCCGCGGCCAGCGCCAGCTCCAGGATCAGGTCCCAGCCGATCACCCAGGCGGGGAACTCGCCCAGGGTGGCGAAGGCGAAGGTGTAGGCCGAGCCGGCCACCGGGATCGTGGAGGCGAACTCCGCGTAGCACAGGGCCGCCAGGCCGCAGACGACGGCGGCGATGACGAACGAGATCGCCACCGCCGGGCCCGCCAGCTCCTTGGCGACCTGCCCGGTGAGGACGAAGATTCCGGTACCGACGATGACGCCGATGCCGAAGACGGTGAGATCCGTGGCGGTGAGGCGCTTTCGCAGCTGGTGCTCGGGGGCCTCGGTGTCGCGGATCGACTGCTCCACGCTCTTCGTGCGAAAGATGTCCACGGCCGGTGATCCTTCCCGCACACGCGGTGATCATGCGCCCGACGGGCAGGATCAGTGCCGGTCCCGCGCCGCGGGCCGGGGCGGCGGTCGCCTACCGGCGGCCACCGCCCCGGCCCGCGGCGGTGCTCAGTGGCGGGCGGGCTCCACGGAGGAGGTCCGCTTCGCGACCGCCTCGGTGATCTGCCGGGCGAGGTCCTGGCCGGTGAGGCCGACGCGGGCGAGGATCGCGGCGCGCTTGGCGTGGTCGAGGAACTCCTGCGGGATGCCGAAGGTGCGGACGGGCACGTCGACGTCGGCGTCGCGGAGCAGGCGGGCCACGGCGTCGCCCACGGCGCCGACCCGGCCGTTGTCCTCGACGACGGCCACCAGCTTGTGCGCGCTCGCCGCCGGCACCAGCGCCTCGTCGAGCGGCTTGACCCAGCGCGGGTCGACCACGGTGGCCGCGATGCCCTGCGCGTCGAGCAGGACGGCGGCGTCCATGCAGATCTGGGCCATCGGGCCCACGCCGACCAGCAGCACGTCGGGCTCGCCCGCCGGGGCGCGCAGCAGGTCCATCGCGCCGAGCCGGCCCACGGGCTCGATCGGCTCGGCGACGGGGCCCTTGGGGAAGCGCAGCACGGTCGGGCCGTCGGCGACCTCCACGGCCTCGCGCAGCAGCGCGGCGAGCCGGTCTCCGTCGCGCGGCACCGCGATCCGCAGGCCGGGGACCACCTGGAGGATCGACAGGTCCCACATGCCGTTGTGGCTGGCGCCGTCGTCGCCCGTGACACCCGCGCGGTCGAGCACCACCGTGACGGGCAGCCGGTGCAGGGCGACGTCCATGAGGAGCTGGTCGAAGGCCCGGTTGAGGAACGTGGCGTAGACGGCCACCACCGGGTGCAGGCCGCCCAGGGCGAGCCCGGCGGCGCTGGTCAGCGCGTGCTGCTCGGCGATGCCGACGTCGTAGATGCGCTCGGGGTATTCCTCGGCGAAGGCGTTGAGCCCGGTCGGGTGCAGCATGGCCGCGGTGATCGCGACCAGGTCGTCGCGCTCCTTGCCGAGCCGGACGAGCTCCTCGCTGAAGACGTTGGTCCAGATGCGCGGCTTGGGCTTCTCCGCGCCGGTGGCCCGGTCGAAGGCGCCGGGCGAGTGGAACTGGTCCTCGTCGTGCTCCTCGGCGGGGGTGTAGCCGCGGCCCTTCTGGGTGAGCGCGTGCACGATGACGGGGCCGCCGAAGCCGCGGGCCTTGCGCAGCGCCGCCTCCATGGCCTGCTCGTCGTGGCCGTCGATGGGGCCGACGTATTTCAGGCCCAGGTCCTCGAACATGACCTGCGGCGACAGGACGTCCTTGACGCCCTTCTTGAAGCCGTGCAGGGCGTCGTAGAGGACGGGAACGTTCCCTATCTTGTCCTTGACGAATTCGAGCATGTCCTCATAGCGGCGGTTGACCCGCAACGAGGACAGGTGGGAGGCCAGGCCGCCGATCGTGGGCGAGTAGGAGCGGCCGTTGTCGTTGACCACGATCACCAGCCGCAGGTCCTTGGCGGCGGCGATGTTGTTGAGCGCCTCCCAGGCCATGCCGCCCGTCAGCGCGCCGTCGCCGATCACCGCGACCACCGTGCGGTCACTCTCGCGGCGTAGCTTGAACGCCTTGGCCAGGCCGTCGGCGTAGGACAACGCGGTCGAGGCGTGGGAGTTCTCCACGATGTCGTGCTCGGACTCGGCCTGGCTCGGATAGCCCGACAGGCCGCCCTCCTGCTTGAGCGCCTCGAAGCCGGCGGCCCGGCCGGTGAGGAGTTTGTGCACGTAGGCCTGGTGCCCGGTGTCCCAGACGACGGGGTCGTGCGGCGAGTCGAAGACCCGGTGGACGGCGATGGTGAGCTCGACCACACCGAGATTGGGGCCCAGGTGGCCGCCGAACCTGGCGCACGAGTCGACGAGCAGGTCACGGATCTCCCCTGCGAGCCGCGGCAGCTCCTCGACAGCGAGCCGTTTGACGTCGTGCGGTCCCTCTATCGAGCCCAGCAACCCGCTCACGGATCCGACCCCCCTCTGCTCTTGCCCAGCAATGCCCCGAGTCTAGTTCGCGGCGGCCTCACTGGCTCCATCGAGTCGATTGCACCCACATATGTCAGATCTTGACCTACCCTTTCGGTACCTATGAACTCCGTCCCTAAAAGTAAGATCGTGGCAATTGTGGCAGCGATGCTGGCACTAGCCCTGGCCGCGGCGGCCCTGGTGATCGTGCTGGCCGAGGTGGCCACGACGTCGACGGAGTCCGCCAACGAGGGCCAGCAGCTCGCTTCGCCGCCCGCCAAGGTCGCCGGCAAGCAGAAGGCGGCCTCCCAGCTCAGCGAGACGCTGGCCACGGAGAACGCGCTGTACGAGAGCGGCCGGCTCACCGACGTGAACTGCGCGCCCGGCGCCCTGCCCGCCGGGAGCATGACCGCGTACCGCCGCTTCCTGACCCGCGTGACGAGCTGCCTGAACAAGGCGTGGGGCGCCCAGTTCCGCAAGGCCGGTCTGCCGTTCACCAAGCCGCGGTTGCGCATCATCACCAGCAAGATCAAGACGCCCTGCGGCGCGTGGAACACCGGCGCCGACGGCGTCTACTGCTCCGCCGACCGCACGATGTACCTGATGATCAGCCGGACGCAGATCCGCAACCCGTTCCCGCTGGGCATCACCCGGCTGGTCGCCCACGAGTACGGCCACCACGTCCAGCAGATCTCCGGCATCTGGGACTACTACTGGTCCGCCAGGTCGGGCGCCGGCAAGGCCAGGCGGCTGCAGCTCTCGCGCAACTCCGAGCTGCAGGCCGAGTGCTTCTCCTCGGTGTTCATGAGCACCATGAAGGGCACGGCGCTGGTCACCGACTCCGACTGGGCCTACACCGTGGACTGGTTCCGGAAGAACGGCGCCAAGGGCTGGCCGCAGAACGACCACGGCAAGGGCCCGACGCAGGCCGCCTGGATGATGCGCGGCTTCGTCCGCGGCACCCCGGGCTCGTGCAACACCTGGTCCGCCCTCGCCAAGAGGACGCTCTGACGGCCGCGCACCTCCCTAAGCACCACAAATTCATCTATGATCCGCGATCGTGCGCATTTCCCTCATAGCGGTTGCTGTGTGCATGCTGGCGGGCCTGCTGGCCCCCCGGCCGGCCGACGCGGCGGCGGGGGTCGGGCAGGCCGGGCTGTCCGGCGTGATGAGCGGCGACGAGCTTCCGCGGAAATGCGCGATCCCGGGGATCCGGGTGGGCGACGCCGGCTCGCTCAAGTCCTTCCACCGCGCGATGGCCACGTGCGCCGACCGCTTCTGGGCCGCCAGGTTCGCGGCGGCGGGGCTGGCGTACAGCTCGCCCAAGGTCTCGATCACGACGGGGACCGGCTCGGTCTGCGGCAAGATCAGCAGCAGCGGCGCGCACTACTGCCCCGAGCAGCGGGCCATCGCCATCCGCATCATGAAGCACGACCTGCGCGATCCGTTCAGGATGAACATCGCGCATTCGGTGGCCCACGAGTGGGGGCACCACGTGCAGCAGCTCATCGGCGTGCTGGACGCGCAGAACGCGCTCTACTGGCCGGCCACCGACAAGGCGCGCGAGCTGCTGAGCCACCGGCTGGAGATGCAGGCCGAGTGTTTCGCCGGCGTCTTCTACAGCGCGACGCTGAAGTCCATCAAGCCCGGCATCGCGTGGAAGGAGTGGATCGAGGCGGTGCGGCTGGCGGACGAGAGCGAGATCCACGGCAGGCCGGGCAACCTGGCCTTCTGGCAGGACCGCGGCTACCGGGGTGGCGCCACCGGCTTCTGCAACACCTGGACCGCGCGGACGAGCAGGATCACCTGACGCGTCAGGTGTTGGCCCTGGCCAGGACTTCGAGGGGGTCGGCCAGCACGTGGGCGAAGGCCAGCTCGGCCGCTCCCACCAGCGTGGCGTCGTCCCCGAGCGACGACGTGCGCAGCCGCAGCCGCTCCCGCTGCGGCGCCAGGGCGTGCAGGGTGAGCTGGCTGCGCACCTGCGCCGCCGAGCCGAGATAGATCTCTCGCAACATCCCCCCGAAGATCACCATCTCCGGGTTGAAGATGTTCACCAGGTTCGCGACCCCGAGGCCGAGCCAGTCGCCGACCCTGCTCAGCGCCTCCTGCGCCACGATGTCCCCCCGGTCGGCGGCCTCGACCACCGCCCGGACCGCGTCGCGGCCGTGCTGCCCGGCCTTGAACCGCCCGGCCGACTCCAGCAGCGCCCCTTCGCCCACCTCCGCCTCCAGGCAGCCGTGCGAGCCGCACGGGCAGGCACGCCCGCCGGGGTTGACGACCATGTGGCCGACCTCGCCGCCGTAGCCGTCGTGACCGCCGAGCAGGTGGCCGCCGGCGATGATCCCTCCGCCGATGCCCACGTCGCCGTGCAGGTAGATGAGGTCTCTGACGGCCGCGCCGACGCCGCGGCTGTGCTCGGCCAGCGCGCCCAGGTTGGCGTCGTTGCCCACGCTCACCGGCAGGCCCAGGCCCAGCCTGCGGCCCAGCTCCTCGCCGAACGGCACCTCCTCGGCCTTGAGGTTGGGGCCGAACCTGACCACCCCGTCGGCCTTGCGCACGCCCCCGCTCACCGCCGCCGCCGCGCCGACGCACACGGTGTCGGGCCTGGTCTTGCGCCGCATCTGCCGGGCGAACGCGGACAACATCCCGGTCAGCACGTCCAGGTCGAACGTGGCGCGATCACGCACGCTCTCCCTGCGGTCGAGGATGACCCCGCCGAGCCCGACGCGGGCCACCGCGAGCCGGTCGGGGCCCACGTCGAAGGCGAACACGTAGACCCGCGCCGACTCGGGGCGCACCACGAGCGAGGGCCGGCCCGCCCGGCCGGTCTCGCGCGGCAACTCCTCGCGCACCAGCCCGGCGGCCGTGAGGTCGGAGGTCAGCGCCATGATCGTGCTGCGGTTGAGCCCCATCTTCGAGGTCAGCTCGGCACGCGAGATCGGCCCGCCCAGGTGGACATGACGAAGCAGCGCGCCGAGGTTGTGGCGCCTGATGTCCTCTTGGGAGGGGCCGGCACGCATCGTCTGGGGTTCCTTCAGGGGCTGTGAGTCGCTGATCACCTTAGACCAGCGGCCGCCGCCCGCTTGCGCGCCAGGGCGTCGACGCCTGCGGCGAGCAGCAGCACGGACCCGGTGACCAGGTACTTCACGCTCGCTCCGTACCCCATCAGGCCCATGCCGTTCTCGATCACGGCCACCACCGCGCCGCCGAGCACCGCGTCCAGCACCCGGCCCTTGCCGCCGAACAGGCTCGTGCCGCCGATGACGGCCGCGCCGACGGCGTACAGCAGGACGGAGCTGCCGCCGGTGTTCGGGTCGACGGAGCTGGCCCTCGACGCGGCCACGATCCCGCCGATCGCGGCCATCGAGGAGCAGATCACGAACGCGCTGATCCTGATCCGGTCGACCGGGATGCCCGCCCTGCGTGCCGCCTCGGCGTTGCCGCCGACCGCGTACAGGTGGCGGCCGAACCCGGTGCGGCGCAGCACCAGCGTCCACACGACCAGCAGCGCCAGGATGATCGGGACCACGATGGGCACGCCGGTCAGGGAGACCAGCGCGGGGTTGCGGCTGCGCTCCAGGTTGAGCGCGAAGACCGCGAGCCCGGCGAAGAGCGCCAGCGCGCCGACGCGGAAGGCGATCAGCGACAGCGGATCGGCCACCAGCCCCCGCTGGGTGCGCTTCCTGGCCCGCAGGAGCTGCACGCCCGCGTAGACGGCCACGCAGCCGGCGTAGAGCGCCCAGCCCAGCCAGGGCGGCAGGTTCTTGTTCGCGATCGCGACGATCACGCTGTCGCGGACGGAGATGTTGGTGCCCTCGTTGACGAGCACCAGCACCAGGCCCTGGAAGGCGAGGAACGCGGCCAGGGTGACCACGAACGACGGTATGCCGACCTTGGCGACCAGCGTGCCCAGCACGGTGCCGATGACCACACCGGTGAGGATGGCGGCCAGCGCGCACACGTACCAGGGCAGGCCGAGGCTGGTGAGCGTGACGGCGAGGACCGCCGCGCACACGCCGCTGGCGAAGCCGGCCGACAGGTCGATCTCGCCGAGGAGCAGCACGAAGACCAGGCCCATCGCGATCAGCGTGATCGCGGCGCCCTGGGTGAAGAGGTTGGCGAAGTTGATCGAGGTGACGAAGGAGGGCCGGGCGATGGCGAAGACCGCGCAGAGCACGACCAGCCCGAGCACGGCGGGGAGCGCTCCCATGTCGCCGCCGCGCACCCGCTGGAAGTAGGCGAGGAAACTGTTGGCGATCGACGGTGACTGCGCCGCCGCGACGATGGCCTCGCCGGGGAGTTCTTTGACCTTGCTCATGAGGTGACCCCGTTCTTGAGGCCGAGCTCGCCGCTGCGTCCTGAGGTGATCAGTTCGACGACCTGCGCGTGCGTCACGTCGGCGGTCTTGACCTGGGCGGCCATCCTGCCGAGGTAGAGCGCCGCGATCCGGTCGGAGACGGCGAACACGTCGTTCATGTTGTGCGAGATGAGCACGACGGCCAGACCGGTGTCGGCCAGGCGGCGCACCAGCTCCAGCACCTGCGCCGTCTGGGCCACGCCCAGGGCCGCGGTCGGCTCGTCGAGGATGACGACCTTGCTGTTCCACAACACGGCCTTGGCGATGGCGACGGTCTGGCGCTGCCCGCCGGACAGACTGGAGACCTGCTGCCTGATGGACTTGACCGTGCGCACGGAAAGGCTGCTCAGCGTCTGCTCGGCCAGTTGCTCCATGCTGTCCTCGTCGAGCAGGAAACCGCTCTTGCGCTCCCTGCCGAGGAACATGTTCTGGACGATGTCGAGGTTGTCGCACAGGGCCAGGTCCTGGTAGACGATCTCGATGCCGAGCTCGCCGGCGTCGCGCGGGCTGTGCACGTGGACCTGGCGGCCGTCGAAGAAGATCTCGCCCGAGTCGGTCGGGTAGATGCCGCCTACGCACTTGACCAGCGTCGACTTGCCCGCGCCGTTGTCGCCGACGAGAGCGGTGACCTCACCGGGGTAGGCGGAGAAGCCCACCTTGTGCAGGACCTTCACCGGTCCGAAGCTCTTGTCGATCCCGCGCACTTCAAGGAGGGGGGTCATGATGCTCCCTAAAGGGGGTACGGCCGCGCCCGTGGCGCGGCCGTACCCCTTTGGTGTTATTGGATTCCGGCCTCGGTGCACTTCGCAGCGAAGTCACCGGTGCACAGTTCCTCCTTGGTCACGTAACCGTCGGCCACCACGTCCTTGACGTTGTCGGCGTAGATGGCCTGCGGCTCGAGCAACTCGGAGGGGACGTCCTGGTTGGACTCCGGGTCCTTCACGCTGGCGCTCGCCGTGGGCTTCTCCCCCTTGGCCAGCGCCACCGCGAGCTTGGCACCCGCGTCCGCCTCCTTCTTGACGGCCTTGTAGACGGTCATGCACTGGTCGCCGGACAGGATGTTCTGCAGACCCTGGACGGTGGCGTCCTGGCCGGTGACCGGGACCTTGCCGTTGAGGTTCTGCTTCTTCAGCACGGTGATGGCCGCGTTGCCGAGACCGTCGTTGGCCGCCAGCACACCGGCGATCTTGGGCTGCTGGGTGAGCATCTGCTCGAAGATCGTGCCGGCCTGGGTGTTGTCCCAGTCGGGAACGGCCTGGTCAGGACCCTTGACATAGTCGCCCGCGTCGAACTTGGGCTTGAGCACGCCGTCGTACCCGTTCTTGAACAGGGTCGCGTTGTTGTCCGTCGGCGAGCCGTTCAGATAGGCCACGATCGGCTTTTCGGCCTTCTTGTCGGTCAGGCACTTGCTCAGGCCCTCGCCCTGCAGGGTGCCGACCTTCGTGTTGTCGAAGCTGACGTAGTAGGCGGCGCCGCCGCCGAGCGTCAGCCGGTCATAGTCGATGGTGGCCACGCCCTGCGACTTGGCCTTGTCGATGACGGCCTTGCCGCTGCCGCTGTCCAGGTTCACGATCATCAGGACGGTGGCGCCGTTAGTGATCATCTGGTCGGCGATGGTCTGGAACGCCGTCTTGTCGTTCTGGGCGTTCTGGATGTCGTACTCGACGCCGGCCGCCTTGAACGCCTCTTCCAGGTACTTGCGGTCCGCCGTCTCCCACCGTGCCGAGGACTTGCTGTCCGGCAGGATGACACCGACCTTGCCGGCCTTGGCCGCCGAGGCGGTGGCGGACGCCGTCGACGTGGTGGTCTGACCGCCGTCGCCCCCGCAGGCGGTGAGACCGAGGGCGAGTGCTGCTGCCGAGGCGGTCAGGCTGAGGATCCCCTTGCGCATGGTGCAGGGTCCTTTCTTTCGGAGGGGCCCGAATGAATGTTGTTTGCGGCAACGTATTCCGGGATGGCCTGCTTTGGAAGAGCTTGTCGCTGGGCAGTTTGTTGTATCGGGTAACAATCCAGAAACGTCACCTCAACCTTCCCGACGCCTGGCGGGTGTGGGTGCGGAGCCGGAGTGCGGGGCCGACGCCGTCGCGTCGTGGCTGTCCGGCCCGGTGCGGACGTACGCTCAGGTGGCCCGGGACCTGGGCATCAACCGTGAGACGCCGTCGCCTCGGTCAAGAGTGCCCGATGATCTGGTGGGGCCGGTAGGGGGCCTCCAGGCGGGCCGTCTCCTCCTCGCTCAGGGACACCTCCACCGCCGCGATCGCGTCGTCCAGATGACCCACCTTGCTCGCCCCGACGATCGGCGCGGTCACCCCGGGCCTGCCGAGCAGCCACGCGAGCGCCAGCTGCGCCGGAGGCAGTCCTCGTTCGCCGGCGACCGCACGCACCACGTCGACGACGTCGAAATCCGCGTCCTCGTACATGCTGTCGGCCAGCTGGTCGGTGCCGGATCGGACCGTACGCCGCTGACCGTCGCGCCGGCGGCTGCCGGTGAGCAGTCCGCGCGCCAGCGGGCTCCACGGGATGACGCCCACCCCCTGATCCAGGCAGAGCGGCATCATCTCGCGCTCCTCCTCCCGGTAGACCAGGTTGTAGTGGTTCTGCATCGACACGAACCTGGTCCAGCCGGCCGTCCGAGCAAGGTGCTGCGCCTTGGCGAACTGCCAGGCGTACATGCTGGAGGCCCCGATGTAGCGGGCCTTGCCGGCCCGCACCACGTCGTGCAGGACCTCCATGGTCTCCTCGATCGGCGTCTCGTCGTCCCAGCGGTGGATCTGGTACAGGTCGACGTAGTCGGTGCCCAGCCTGGTGAGCGAGGCGTCGATGGCGGCCAGCACGTGTTTGCGGGACAGCCCACGGTCGTTCGGGCCAGGTCCCATCGGGAAGTAGACCTTCGTGGCGAGAACGTAGTCGTCGCGGCGGGCGAAGAGCTTGGCGAGCAGCCGCCCGGTGATCTCCTCGCTCGCGCCGCCGGAGTACATGTCGGCGGTGTCGAAGAACGTCACACCGGCCTCGACCGCGCGCCGCACGATCGGTTCGGCCGCGTCCTCGCGCAGTATCCAGTCCCTGGAGCCCGGATCACCGTACGTCATCATGCCCAGGCAGATCCGGGAGACCCGCAGCCCCGACGATCCCAGCTTCACGTATCGCATTCCGTCGTACCTTCCGGTAAGGGTGTGGCTTTCTCCTCGGCTGGAGGAGGCTGAAGCTCGCGGTGGAGGGCGACCGAGAGCACGACGAGCCCGACTCCGGCGAGCTCGGCGGGTGAGGGGAGCTGCCGGAGCACCAGGATGCCGATCACCGTCGCCGTGGCGGGGAGCAGGGCCACCAGCAACGCGTACGTGGAGCGGGCCATGCGTGCCATGGCGAGTTGATCGCACACGTACGGGATCACCGACGAGCAGATCCCCACCCCGATCCCGGCGGCGAGCGCGACCGGGTCGATCACGGCCGGAGCGGCCTGCCAAACGCCCACCGGCGTGACGAACACACAGGCGACGAGCATGGCGGCGGCCAGCCCGTCGATGCCGCTGACGCCACGCAGACGCCGAGCCGTACGGTGGGCCAGCACGATGTAGGCGGCGAACAGCACCGCGTTGGCGAAGGCGAAGACCAGACCCAGCGGCTCCCCGGTCAGCCGGATGCCGGTCAGCACGTAGACACCGCCGACGGCTGCCACGAGCGCCGCGAGGTTACGTGCCGTCCGGGCGCCGAGCGCGGCCAGCACGATGACCGGCAGAAACTCGATCGCCGCGACGGTGCCCAGGGGGACGCGGGCGATCGCCAGATAGAAACAGACGTTCATGGCCGCGAGCACCGCGCCCGAGGCGATGATCGTACGACGGCCCTCGGCGTCGAGCCGGGCGAGCGTCCGCCAGGGACGGCGCCAGAGCGCGAAGACGAGTGCGGCGCTCCAGATCCGCAGCGCCGCGACCCCGAGCGGGGCGAGTCTGGCGAACAGGAGCACGGCGAAGGCCGGGCCGAGGTAGTGGAAGACGGCGCTCCCGATGAAGTAGGTCCAGGGAGGCGCCGCGGACAGGAAGGCACGACGGGCGGTGGGCGGCATGACTCTTATCGTCGGCCAACCCGTACTTTAGGAGAATGGCGAAGCGGAAGATCAGACCCGAGCGCGCATACGAATCCAAGGCGATCGACGCCATCGACCTTCGTATTCTCGCCGAGCTGCAGGTCGACGCCAGAGTGAGCTTCGCCGAGCTGGGCCGCCGGGTCGCCCTGTCGGCCCCCGCGGTGGCCGACAGGGTGCAGCGGCTGGAGGAGACCGGAGTGATCACCGGCTATCGCGCCGAGGTCGACCCGCGGGCCCTGGGCTTTCCGGTCACCGTGATGGTTCGCATCCGCCCGGCGATCCGGGAGCTCCAACGCATCTCCAAGATCGCCCAGGAGGTTCCCCAGATCGTCGAGTGCTACCGAATGACCGGCGACGACTGCTTCTACTTCACGATGCACCTGCGGGCGGTCGACGAGCTCGAACCGATCCTCGACCTGTTCACCCCGTACGGTCACACGACCACGTCTCTCATCCACACCGCGCCCGTGCCACGCCGCCCCCTGCCCCTGGAGTGAGGCCAGGGCCCGCATCGCCTTCACTTCAGGCCATTTGCCGATGCCGGCATGGTCTTCCGGGCGCCCGGGGCCGAACGCGTCGATCGTCAGGATGAGCTCGCCTCCCGCACGTCAGCGATCAACGGGTTCCCACCACGTCACCTTGGCGGCCACTCGTCACTCATCGCGCGGGTTGGGGGGGTGGCCCCTCCCCCGGATAGACCGGGTGGCATCCATGCGCCGGGGACTTCGGCCGTACCAGACTCGAGAGCGAGCACGTCGGCGTGGCGCTGGTCTTCGAGGGCGGGCGACGAAAGCGCCGCCTCCACTGCCCCGCACCCACCCGAGAGGTCGACATGGAGCCGAGGCCGCGATTACGAGGTTTCACCGGCGCGAGGATCGTCGCCCTGGCGGTGCTCGGGCTGATGGCGCTCGCCCTCGGCCACGTGAGCGTCCAAGGCAAGGCGGCACCGGTGGTGCCTGCCGGCGCCAGGGCCGGTGCGCTGACCCTGAGCCCTTGCACGTACGACACCGAAGCCGGAGCCCTCCCCGCCGACTGTGGCACGCTGGTGGTCCCGGAGAACCACCGCGTTCCCGGCTCCCGCCTGATCGCGCTGTCGGTGACCCGCGTCCGGGCCACCGGCCGCAACCCGGCCGAGCCGATCTTCCGGCTCGGCGGCGGCCCCGGCACGTCGAACATGTCCTTCAAGGAAGCGAGCCGCCTGACCGAGCGGCACGACGTCGTCCTGGTCGGGTACCGGGGCATCGACGGGTCGGCGGTCCTCGACTGCCCCGAGGTGACCTCGGCGCTGCGGCACTCGGCCGACCTCACCGGACCGGAGTCGTCGCGCCGCGTGACCCAGGCGTACACCGGATGCTCCAGGCGGCTGGCCGGGGACGGCGTCGACCTCGACGGCTATTCGATGCCCCAGCGCGTCGAGGATCTGGAGACGGCGCGCGTGGCGCTGGGCTACCGGCGGATCAACCTGATCAGCACGAGCGCGGGAACGCGCCTGGCGATGATCTACGCCTGGCGTCATCCCGGGTCGATCCACCGGTCGGTGATGATCGGCGTGAACCCGCCGGGCCACTTCCTCTGGGATCCCGGGATCACCGACGGCCAGCTCGCCCACTACGCCGAGCTGTGTGCCCAGAACACCCGATGCGCCGCGCGCACCGACGACCTCGCGGCCTCCATGAGGGCCACCGCGGCCCGCCTGCCGGACCGCTGGGGGTTCCTGCCCATCAAGAACGGCAACGTCCGCGCCGCGACGATGTTCGGGCTGGTCAACTCCACGCAAGCCGCCGCGCCTTTCAACGCGCCGGCGATGCTCGACGCCTGGCTGACGGCGGCCGACGGCGACCCGAGCGGTCTCTGGGCCGTCTCGGTGCTGGCCGACCTGTCCTTTCCGACCTCCTTCGTCTGGGGAGAGTCCGCCTCGACCGCCATGATCGACGCGGGACAGGTCGACCGCTACTACGCCGCGGGCGGCGATCCGGGCTCGATCCTCGGCAACGCCGGCGCGGACCTGCTGTGGGCCGGCGGGGGCCTCACCAAGGCGTGGCCGGTCAGCCCCGGCAACCTCGAATACCAGAAGGTGCGGCCGACCGACGTGGAGACCCTCCTGATCGGCGGCACCGTCGACTTCACGACACCGGCCGAGCTGGCCACCGACGAGCTGCTGCCCGCCCTGTCGAACGGCCATCAGGTGATCCTGGCCGAGCTCGGGCACAGCACCGACTTCTGGCACCACCAGCCCGAGGCGAGCCGGCACCTGCTGAGCGCCTTCTTCGACCGCGGCCAGGCCGACGATTCCCGGTACGGCCCCCGCCAGGCCACGTTCGACGCCGGCGCCCTCAGCATGCCCAACCTGGCCAAGATCCTCGTGGGTGTCCTGGCCGGCTTCGCGCTGATCGCGGTCGCCCTGCTCGGCGGGATGGCGCACCGGGTGCGTCGCCGGGGCGCCTTCGGACCCAGGGCCGGTGTCTGGATGCGCGTCCTGACCCCGCCGCTCCTCGGCCTCGGCGGCTGGTTCCTGGCCGTACTGATCGCGTCGAGCCTGTGGCCGGCGGCGTTCGCCGGTGATCTGCTCATGACCGTGCCGCCCATGGGCACGGCCATCGGGCTCGGCGCCTACTGGGCCTGGGTCCACCGTGACTGGACGCCCCAGGCCCGATACCGAGGCTTGGCGGCGGCGCCGGCCGGGGCACTCGTGGGAGCCTGGTTCGGCTTCTCCGTCGCCGAGGGCCTCACCGGAGCGATGACCACGATCGTGGGCGCGGCCATCACCGCCAACCTCGCCCTCCTCACCCTCGGCATCGTCCGCGACCGGTGAGCCCGTTCAGGAGCTTTCAGGTCGGCCGCCTGCTGCTCCCGGCCGTCGTGCGTGCCGTGAGGGCGGCGACCGCCAGGATCGCTCCGAGGCCGTACACGGTCGCCGGTCCCACGGGGAGGGTGACGCCTCCGAGTACGGTGCCGAGGCCGATGCCCAGATAGATCCCGGAGGAGTTCAGGGCGGATTCTCCTTACAGGCGTGCCCCACCGGTCTCGTGGAGCACTGAGCGAAGCCAAGTGGCGCTGAGTGATCAGCGCAGCGGGCGCTCGTAGTAGCGCCGGGTGCGGTCCGCGGCGTTGGGCGGCGCGGCGGCCATGATGTCGGCCAGCGTCTGCGCGGCGAGTTCGCGGCGCCATGCCAGCTCGGCCCTGCGCATCGCGGTGGCGATGCCGCAGGCCCGCTGGAACTCGCGGGCGGGTGCGCCCGCTCCTTCTCCGCGCTGGCGGATCTCGGTACAGCGGAAGGCGTCGTCGGGGCCTTCGATGGCGGTGACGACGTCCATGAGCGTGATCCGCTCGGGAGGCCGGGCCAGCCGGAAACCACCCCGGGCCCCCGGCGTCGAGCTCAGGATGCCGGCCCGGACCAGCGCTTGCAGCCGCTTGTTCAGATAGGCCGGTGGCAGGTCGAACCAGGCTGCCAGCTTCGCCGTCGGCACCGGTTCCTCATCCCCGACCCACGCCAGTGTCAGGCAGCAGTGCAGCCCCCACTCGACTCCCTCGCCCATCCGCATAACCAGGACATTACACCTCCAGATTCCAGGTCCCGCACCGCGGCGGCCACCCTTGCGAAGAGACAGCGTCAGCGCCTCACCAGCCGGAGCCGGAGTTGGCGGCGACGAACTGCTCTGCCGTCGGCGCGCGTTCAGGGTCGCTGAGCCATTGCGCGGCCAGCCCGACGAGCAGGGCGAGGTAGTGCGATCCGGCCGCGTGGACCTCGCCCGGATCGCCGTCCGGCCCGAGGCCGGCGAACGCCCGCGCCAGCGAGGCCCTCGCGAGCTCCTGACCGCTGGCGATCATCCCCCGGATCTCGTCGTCCTGCCGAACGGACGCGACGGATTCGAAGTTGACGAACCAGAGCGATCGGTTCGCCTGGATCGAGTCGATGATCCGGCCCCACAGGTCTTCCTGAGCGCCGGGCCCGGACCGCCGCGACCCGCCGGACTCTTCGAGCACCGCGAACAGCAGCTCACCCCACTCCGTGTTGAGATCGCGCAGGGCCCGGGTGAGCAGGTGCTCCTTGGACCCGAAGTGGTAGTTGATCGACGCCTGGTTCGCCCCCGACGCCGCGACCAGGTCTCGCACGGTCGTGTGCGCGTACCCCTGGGCCAGCAGACACTCACGCGCCGCCAGCAACAGCTTGTCCTTGGCACTCATATGCTCTACCGTATCAAATAAACATTCGTATGAAACGATCATTTAAAACGGTCCTTTAGAGAGGCTCCCTTGACTCCGCACGCCACTGCCGCACCCGCGCCACCCGTACTCCGCATCCGCGCTCTCCGCTGCGAATATCCAGGAGAGGCCGGACCCATCCACGCCCTGCGCGACGTCGACCTCAACGTCGCCCGATCAAGCTTCTTGGCGATCATGGGACCGTCGGGTTCCGGCAAGACCACCCTTCTGCACTGCGCCGCCGGGCTGCAGAGTCCGACGTCAGGCTCCGTCGAGCTCGACGGGCAGAACCTCCGCGGGCTCGATCAGACGCAGCTCGCGCGGTTGCGCCGGCGCCGCGTCGGATTCGTCTTCCAGTCCTTCAACCTCCTGCCCGCGCTCTCGGCCATCGACAACGTCGAGCTCCCTCTGCGCCTGGACTCCCGCAGGACCGAACCGGCGCGCACCACCGAACTGCTCACCCGCGTGGGTCTCGGCAACCGGGGCAGTCACCGCCCTCACCAGCTCTCAGGCGGCCAGAAGCAACGCGTCGCCGTCGCCCGAGCCTTGATCACCGGCCCCGACATCGTCTTCGCCGACGAGCCGACGGGCGCCCTCGACATCCGCAGCGCCAGGGAAGTCCTGCGCTTGCTGCGCGAACTCGCGGACCACGGGCAAACGATCATCATGGTCACCCACGATCCGGTCGCCGCCTCCTATTCCGACGCCGTCCTCTTCCTCGCCGACGGCCGGATCGTCGACCACCTCCGGCACCCCACCGCGCAGCAGGTCGCCGGCAGAATGGCCGTCCTGGTCGAGTCGGCGGAACAGGCCGCCCACGAAACGGCGGTGAACCGGTGATCAGGATCGCCATGCGCTCTTTCGCGCATCATCGCGCCGCCGCGATCGCCACCGGCCTGGTCACGCTCGTCGGCACCATCCTGGTGACGGGCATGATGAGCCTGCTCGGCACCGGGCTGGCCGAGAGCACGGCCGCCGCCGACCGCGCGTTCCTGGTGCAGTTCCCGCTCATCATGGGCGGCTGGGCGGTCGCGATCGTCCTGTTCGCCATGGTCTCGACGATCAGCGTCGCTCTCACCGGCCGCGCCGGGGAGATCGCGGGCATCCGTCTCATCGGCGCGACCCCCCGGCAAGTGCAGCAGATGCTCGTCGTCGAGACGGCGGCCGTCTCGGCCATCACGGCGCTCCCTGGCCTGGCCACCGGCTACGCCGTCGGCTGGATCGTCACACGGAGCATCCAGTCCGCCGGGCTCACCGACGCCGCCTCGGTCTTCGCGCCGGGCATGCTCCTCCCGGTCCTCGGCGTGCTCATCGTGATCGCCGCGAGCGTACTCGCCGCATGGATGGGCAGCCGCGCCCTCGCTCACCGCAGCCCGGTGGCCGACGCGTCTCCGCCCCCACGCCGTCGTACGGGACGGCATCCGGGACGGCGCCGCCGGATCACCGCGGCGATCATGATCGCCGCCGGCCTGGCCTCATCGGCCGCGGTCCTCGCCATGGACCCGGCCGACGTGCTCACCACCGCGATGACCGGGCCCGGCTGCGTCCTCGTCGCCGTCGGCATGTGCCTCCTCGCCCCGGAGCTCGTCGCCACGGCGAACGCCACGCTCAACGCCGTCCGCCCGGCGCACACCACCGCCCCCGCCCATCTGGCCGCGATCAATCTCTCCGCGGCCCCGGACCGGGTACGGCCGACCGTGACCTTCCTGACCCTCTTCATCACCGTCGCCGCGGGCACGCTCAGCATGCAGGGCATCGAGAACAGCGTCGGCACGGCGGACAGCACGGCCCAGGTCCTCGCCTCGATCAACTACTTCGTCGTCGCCCTGATCGCGGCGTTCATGGCCATCGCCCTCACCAACAACCTCGTCGCCTCCATCACCCAGCGCCGCGAGGAGTTCGCGGTCATGTCCCTCATCGGCTCGACCAGCGCGCAAACGCAGCGAATGCTCGTACGCGAGATCGGCGCGGCCACCGCCATCAGCACCATCGCCGGAAGCGCGGGGGCGTTCGTCACCGTCCTGCCCTTCGCCATCGTCAAGACCGGCGACCCCCTGCAGGCAGCGGCACCCCTGCCCTACGCGCTCACCATCGTGATCGGGATCGGCGTCACCCTCGGCGTCACCTCTCTCATCGGGAGGCGCGCCATCCGCACGGCGTGAGGTCGCTCACCTCCGCCTTCCGTGCCGGATGAGTGCCGCTGACCTTATCTTGACGTTGACAAGATAGCGATCCTCCTCCGATCTGTCCGATGACAAGATTGGAGGAGGGATGTTACGTCCGCATGGATGGCCTTTCGCGCTCGTTGTCACCCTGCAGCTGATCGGCGCTCTCGCGGGCCTGGCGCCGCTGCTGGCGGTCGCCGAACTGGGTCGTGCCCTGCTGGCCCCCGGTCCGATCGATCGCGGTCAGGTGTGGGCGGTGGTGATCGTGGGTGTGGCCGGCTTGCTGGTCCGGCTGGTGTGCACGGCCGCGTCGTCCGGCGCCGGGCATCTTCTCGACGGAGCCCAGGCCCGGTGGCTGTTACTACTCCGAAGAGGACGACCCGGCGGTTTGCCGCCGCTGAAGCGGATGCCGATGGAGGCGAGTACAAGGTCGCGCCCGGCCCCACGCCGGGTCCCGGACCCTGCTGAAGCACCTCATACCGAGTTCCCGCCTCGGCAGAATTCCACCAGCAACTCATCCACTTCACACCTCGCGACCGGTGTAACGGAAATCGAGGAAAGTGACGGTGCCGCCGCCGGCGTACATGCCGGTCACCCGGCCGGTGAAGGAGGCGCAGGTCTCGGCGGTCCAGTATCGGCCGTCCAGTTCGGTGACCAGCGTGTCGCCGGCGTAGAGACGGATGCGGTCTCCGCGCGTCATCTCGCCCATCGCGGCGGGCGGGGGTGGTGCGGTCTCGATCCGCAGGTCGATCTCGCCGGGTGGGACCTCGATCCGCCAGGACTGGGCCAGCCCGGCGAGGTGGGCCCTGGCCGTGATCGTGGTGCCGTGGGCCTCCAAGGCGAACCAGTGGTGCTCGTCGTAGCGCGAGGCCAGCCCGCCCGTTCCCGACCGCGCGTCGACAACGGCCGCGAAGGTCGATGTCATGTGCCGCTGCCGCCGCCCGAGGAACCGGACGTACGGGTGATCGAGGTCCGCCGTGCCGTTGATGGACAGCTCACCGTCGGCGACG
Organism: Nonomuraea sp. NPDC002799; assembly: GCF_053592075.1. Lineage (NCBI taxonomy): Bacteria > Bacillati > Actinomycetota > Actinomycetes > Streptosporangiales > Streptosporangiaceae > Nonomuraea > Nonomuraea sp. NPDC002799. Next base: position 94,377 of record NZ_JBSFVA010000014.1, on the reverse strand, counting down.
GTGGCGGTCTCGGCCGGCGTGGCGCGCACCGACAGCCAGCCGGGGTCGGCCAGGGCGGTGACGTCGGCGAACCGGAAATGCTCTTCCTCGGTGCCGGGGCGGGGCGCGAGGTGGACGGGCTCGGCGTGGGGCCACCCGTCTGCCCACGTCAGGCTGGTGGCGAAGGTCTCACGGCCCAGCGGCGAGAACGACGGGAGCCCGCCCAGGGGGCGCATGCCGAGCAGGACCAGCACGTCGCCGTCCGGTGTGGAGACGAGATCGGCATGACCGGTGTTCTGGATCGGCCGGTTCGTTCCCTTGGCGCTGAGGAACGGATTGGCGGGGTGACCGATGAACGGCCCCTCGGGCGCCGGGCCGCGGGCGATGCTGACGCTGTGCCCGCGGTCGGTGCCTCCCTCGGCGATCAGCAGGTACCAGTGCTCGCCCCGGTGGTACAGATGCGGGGCTTCGGGCGCCTTGAGCCCGGTGCCGGACCACATCGGCCGCGGCTCCTCCAGTGCCTTTCCGGCCTCCAGGTCGACGCGTACCTGCTGGATGCCCTTGTGCGAGCCCGCCTCGGGGCCGTTCAGGACGAGCCCTGAGTACGTCACGTAGGCGGTGCGCCATCCCACGCCAGGTCGGGGTCGACGCCGCCGACACCCTCCAGCGTCGTGCCGTCGCTCCACGGGCCGGCCGGGTCGGTGGCGGTGAACACCACGCACCCGCGCGAGGTCATCGCGATCGTGACGATGACGTAGAAGACGCCGTCGCGGTGGCGGATGGTCGGCGCCCAGACGCCCCCATTGGAGGGCACGTCGTCGAGGCCGGCCTGCTCGGGACGGGTGATGACGTTGCCGATGTGCTCCCACGTCACCATGTCGGTGCTGCGATAGACGGGGATGCCGGGCAGGTATTCGAAACTCGACGTGACGAGATAGTACGCGTCGTCGGCGCGAACGACGCTGGGGTCGGGATTGAATCCGGGAATGAGGGGGTTGGGCAGCATAAGGCATTCTTTCGCGCGTCGAGCTGCCTCGGGGCGATCGGCCGCCTGGGGATCCCGGATCTTCCGCTTGCCGCATCCGCACCCCGGTACGCAGGACGCTCTCCAGCGCAAGCAGCCTGAGGCCGAAGGGAGCACTCAATCGCCAGGCGACAGTCCAGCAGAGTCCCCTCAAGGAGATCGCCGGGCGCACCGGTGTCGGTCTGAGCGCCGACGGGCGGTATCTGTACCTGGTCACGCTCGACGGATGCGAGAACGCCACGGACGGCTTCCGTCATGGAGGCGGCTCCTACGACATCGCGCAGTGGCTGATCATCGCGCGCGGCGTCCTGACCATCAAAGAGTAATTTGCCCAGCTAAACCCCGCTGAAGGGATGGATTCGGGTCAGACTGGAGCTGACGGGAGGGGGAACGTCATGATCGAAGTCAAGAGCATCGACAAGCCGGACGAACGGCGCGACTTCCCGAAAGGGCACTTGGAGGTGTGCAACCTCAGCGGTCTGAGCTTCGGCGTCGCCACCTTCGAGCCGGGCTGGCGCTGGTCCGAGTCGGTCAAGCCGATCGCGGGGACCGAGTCGTGCCAGGTCCACCACAACGGGTTCGTCGCCGCGGGGCGGCTGCGGCTGCGGATGGAGGACGGTACCGAGGCCGAGGCGGGGCCGGGCGAGGTGTTCGTGTGCCCACCCGGGCATGACGCGTGGGTGGTCGGAGACGAGCAGGCCATCGTGTACGACTTCGCCGGCGGCGCCGCCGAATACGCCAAGGCGCGGTCCTGAGGCCGGCGAGTCCAGCACGCCATAGGTGGCGGCGGCCTGCCTGTTCCTCGATCCTGCGGCAGGCGCGCCAGAGGTAAGAGCGGCAACGTGGGTCACCGCCGCCTGGCGGGCCGGCGATAGGTGACGACCTTGTCCCCCGGCCCGGGGTAGGCCATGATCAGCAACCGCTGGGTGCCTTCTTTCTCGCCCTTCCAGGGTGCCCAGGAGAAGTGCACGCGAATGCGGTAGTGCCCCTTGCTCGCCCAGCGGCCCGTAGCCGATACGTAACCAGCGGGGCATGGCCCCGGCGAGCACGACGAAGAACAGGACGAAGACGGCCGCGTGCAGCAGCGTGCTGATCACGCTCTGCCTCCAGAAGTACGGGATGGGGAGCCTGAAGAGACACGTGCAGGCGACGTCCGCGTACAGGGCCGCCCGCAGCAGGCCGACCGCCCGGCCGTGTCGGCCGGCTCGCCTTTGACACGTCCGCGCAGGATCTGCCAGAGGGCCCAGTCCTGCAGCGCCCCGCCCGCGACCAGGGCGGCCTCCAGCCACCAGGTGTAGGACCGCCCGCGGCGACGGCCGGACTCGGCACTGGCTGCGGACCTCCTGGACGGCGGCCTGGAAAGGACCGGGACCGGCGACCCGAAGACTGACGCGATCAGCGGGATCACGAGGTGAGGACGCCGGTGACCACGTTCTGCGCGATCAGCGCCAGCGCCGAGGCGACGGCCACCACCAGGACCGCCGTGCGCACCCGGCCGCCGTCGAGATAGCGCCGCAGCCGCCCCGACACCAGGAACCCGAGCACCATGGGCGCCAGCAGCACGGCGCCCGTCACCAGCGACCGGGCCGGCAGCTCGCCCACCGCCGCCAGGATGAGCAGCGACTGCAGGGCGCTCAGGAAGAAGAACATCGCCAGCGTCGCCCGGATCTGCGCTCCCTTGGCGTTCTGGTACACCAGCGCGATGGGCGGCCCGCCGATTCCGGTGGCCGTGCCGGTGATCCCGGAGACGAAACCGGCCGAGGCGATCGTCGCCCCGTTGCGCGGCACGCTCAGCGCCTTGGCCGTCAGCACGACGGCGATCAGCACCATGACGGCCACGAAGATGCCTCTGGTGTAGACAGAAAAGTAGACAATGATCGCTGCGCCTACGGCGCTGCCCGGCAGTCTGCCCAGCACCGCGAAACCGAGGCCGCGCCAGTCGACCCTGCGCCACTCCATGGCCAGGGTGAACAGCGGCAGCGTCATGTTGACGACCTGGATGGCGCCTGGCATGAGGTCGGGGCTGAGCATGGTGAGCACGGGCGCCGCCACCAGGCCGAGGCCGAAACCGACGCCACCCTGGACGATCGCACCGACGAAGACTGCCAGACCGCCGATTATCAGGATTAACACGGTGTTGGTCATGTCCGCCAGTCAAGCATCTTTACTCTCTGTCATCTTTTCGGCTGCGAGAGTGACGAGGCGGCCTTAGTATGGGCGATGACGCGGACGTAGCCTCTGGAGTATGAGCATGAAGTCTAAAGCGACGACAATACGCGTCAGCGTCAAAACAAGGGATCGCCTAGCCCGCATCGCCCGTCAGGAGGGCCGCAACATGACCGAGGTGCTCAACGACGCCATCGCAGATTACGAACACAAGCAGTTCTGGCAGGGAGTCAACGAGCAGATAGAGCAGACCCAGCGCGAAGACCCCGACGGCTGGGCCGACTACCTCGCCGAACGCGAGCTCGTCCTGGGCTCGCGCCCGCGCTCCCGCCACGTCGCGCCCGAGTGGGAGGGCCTGATCACATTCCCCGAGGAGAAGGATGAAACTGACACAAGGTGATATCTGGTTCGCCCGGTTCGGCGATCCCGCGGGGCGCGAGCAGGGCTTCGACCGGCCCGCTTTGATCCTCAGCAACGACAGTCTCAACCGGTCGAAGCTGGGTCTCGTGCTGGTGGTGCCGCTGACTACCCGCGAGCGCGGCTATCCCACCCATGTCCGCATCCGCCCGGACAACAGCGGGCTGGCCAAGACGAGCTGGGCGATGGTCGAGCAGATCCGCGCCATGTCGCCGGACAGATTCGACTTCTTCGTCGGCACCGCGCCCGACGAGGTCGTCGCCGACGCGACCAACGTGCTCATGCGGATGATATGAGTATTGCCGCCCGGCGAAATAGCACTTCGCCGGGTGGCGTTCTCATCGTGCCACATGCCGCTGATCGTTAAGCTGCCGATCGTGCGATCCCTCCCGTTCAAACGTGCCACGGCTCTCGTCGCCCTCATGACGATCGCCTGCGTACCCGGTCATAACGCCCAAGCCGCCACCCCCCACGCCGAGGCCACCGCTTCCGCGAAGAAGGTGTTTCCCAAGAAGGCCGGGAGGCTGGCGGACGGCTCGTGCCCGGAGACGGCGATCACCGCCGGCGGGATTCCGCGGTCGCGGCAGTACCTGGAGACCGTGGTGAGATGTCTGGACAAATCGTGGTCGGCGTATTTTGACCGGGCGGGGCTGCGGGGGTTCGTCGAGCCCGTCGTCCGCTACTACGAGGAGCCGGTGAGCACCGTGTGCGGCGGAGGGTGGCCTGACGCCGACGCCTTCTACTGCATCGAGCGGGGCACGGTGGTGTTCCCGCTCGACGGGGGCTGGATCCGGGACCGCACCGATCTCTACCCGTTCAAGACGGCCGCCCACGAGTACGGTCACCACCTGCAGTGGCTCATCGGATGGCGGCGGGCCTACGGGCCGGGCGAGCCCAAGCGGCGCTACGAGCTGCAGGCCGACTGCCTGGCGGGCGTGTTCATGGGCAGCGTGTGGAGCTCGCTCGCGCGCGGCGGGAGCGACTGGGCGGCGCTGCTCGACGCCGTCAGGGCCAATGGCGACGAGGGCGGCGAGCGCCGCACCCACGGCAAGGGCATCAACCGGGCCTACTGGCTGCAGCGCGGTTACCGGGCCGTCTCGCCCGCCGCCTGCGACACCTGGTCGGCGCCGGCGGCGAAGGTCGCCTGACGAGGCACCCGCGCAAAGGACTTCTTTGCCGTAAAGTTTTGATCATGATGGGGCACACGCACGCGATGACCGGGGCCATCGCCTGGCTGGGGCTGGCTCCCCCGTTGGCCGCGCTTCCGCTGATCAACGAGACCTCCCGATTCGTGGACACCGGCATCATGGCCAGCGCGCTGAGCCCCGCCGAGCTGATCGCCGGCGCGCTCATCTGCGCGGGGGCGGCGATGCTGCCCGACCTGGATCATCCGAGCGCGACCATCGCGCAGACGTTCGGGCCGGTCACGTGGGCCCTCAGCAAGGCCGTGTGCTGGATGAGCGGCGGGCACCGGGGGGCGACGCACTCGCTGGCGTTCGCCGTCGCGCTCGGGTTCGGGGCGCACTGGCTGGCCAACGCCTATCCGATCGGGCGCGACATCATGGTCGTGCTGCTCATCGGGCTGTCGCTGCGGGCGATCGGCGTCGGGATCCCGGGCAACAAGATGGGCTCCGCGCTGGTCAACGTCGGTCTCACCGCCGGACTGTACGCCGTCTTCCTCTCCCTGGGGGTCGGCTACGCCTGGCTGGGGCTGGCGGTCGGGATCGGCTGTCTCATCCATGTGGTCGGCGACTGCATGACCGAGCGGGGATGTCCGGTGTTGTGGCCGCTCGGAGCCAAGTTCGTGTTGCCGTGGAAGATCGGCATCAAGACGGGCAAGAAGTTCGAGCAGAAGATCCTCGCGCCGGTCCTGTCCGTGGCCATCGTCGGCCTGCTCTTCTGGCGGCTCGCACCGGTTTAACTTGATGTCGAGATAACCTAGGGATATCTTGACGTCGAGACATCCGCCGCAGCCTGCGGGTTAGGGTTACCTAACGTGCTTGGTGTTCGAAGAGTGCGGCAGGATTTGGTCTGAACACTTGTCTATCGAGGAGGCGAATCACCGTGTCCGCGAACAGCTTCGGCAGCCGTGACACGCTACGCGTCGGCGACGCGTCATACGAGATCTTCCGGCTGGACGCCGTCGAGGGCGCTGCACGCCTCCCGTACAGCCTGAAGATCCTGCTGGAGAACCTCCTCCGCACCGAGGACGGCGCCAACATCACCGCCGACCACATCCGTGCGCTGGGCGGCTGGGACCCGAACGCGGCCCCCAGCGTGGAGATCCAGTTCACGCCAGCCCGCGTGATCATGCAGGACTTCACCGGCGTGCCCTGTGTGGTGGATCTCGCCACCATGCGCGAGGCCGTACGCGACCTCGGCGGCGACGCCGCCCGCATCAACCCGCTGGCGCCGGCCGAGATGGTCATCGACCACTCGGTCATCGTCGACTACTTCGGGCACCCCGACGCCTTCCAGCGCAACGTGGAGCGCGAGTACGAGCGCAACCGCGAGCGCTACCAGTTCCTGCGCTGGGGCCAGACGGCCTTCGACGAGTTCAAGGTCGTGCCGCCCGGCACCGGCATCGTCCACCAGGTCAACATCGAGCACCTCGCCAGGGTCGTCATGACCCGCGACGGCAAGGCCTACCCCGACACGTGCGTGGGCACCGACTCCCACACCACGATGGAGAACGGCATCGGCGTTCTCGGCTGGGGCGTCGGCGGCATCGAGGCCGAGGCCGCGATGCTCGGCCAGCCGATCTCGATGCTGATCCCGCGCGTGGTCGGCTTCAAGCTCAGCGGCAAGCTGCCCGCCGGCGCGACCGCCACCGACCTGGTCCTGACGATCACCGAGATCCTGCGCAAGCACGGCGTGGTCGGCAAGTTCGTGGAGTTCTACGGCGAGGGCGTCTCCTCGGTGCCGCTGGCCGACCGGGCCACGATCGGCAACATGAGCCCCGAGTTCGGCTCGACCTGCGCGATCTTCCCGATCGACGGCCAGACCATGGACTACCTGCGCCTGACCGGGCGCCCGGAGGAGCAGACCGCCCTCGTCGAGGCGTACGCCAAGGCCCAGGGCCTCTGGCTCGACCCGTCGGCGCCCGAGCCGGTCTTCTCCGAGTACATCGAGCTCGACCTCGGCACCATCGTCCCGTCGATCGCCGGACCCAAGCGCCCGCAGGACCGCATCGTGTTGTCGGCGGCCAAGGAGACCTGGCGCCACGACGTGCAGAACTACGTGGCCGACGACGTCGACGAGGCGGGTGAGGAGACCTTCCCGGCCTCCGACCCGCCCGCCTCCAACTCCGGCGTCAACGGCCGCCGGCCGCACAAGCCGGTGCCGGTGACGCTGGCCGACGGCACCACGTTCGAGATCGACCACGGCATCGTCTCGATCGCCGCGATCACCTCGTGCACCAACACCTCCAACCCGTACGTCATGCTGGGCGCGGCCCTGCTGGCCCGCAACGCCGTGGAGAAGGGCCTGACCCGCAAGCCGTGGGTCAAGACCTCGCTGGCCCCCGGCTCGCAGGTCGTCACGGGCTACTTCGAGCGTTCGGGTCTCCAGACGTACCTCGACAAGATCGGGTTCAACCTGGTCGGCTACGGCTGCACGACCTGCATCGGCAACTCCGGCCCGCTGCTGCCGGAGATCTCCGACGCCATCCAGGCGAACGACCTGGCGGTCACGGCCGTGTTGTCGGGCAACCGCAACTTCGAGGGCCGCATCAACCCCGACGTGAAGATGAACTACCTGGCCTCGCCGCCGCTGGTGGTCGCCTACGCGCTGGCCGGGACCATGGACCTCGACCTCGACACCGAGCCGCTCGGGCTCGGCGCCGACGGCGAGCCGGTCTTCCTGAAGGACATCTGGCCCGCGCCCGAGGAGATCTCGGCCGTGGTCACCTCCTCGATCGGGCGCGACATGTTCGAGCGCGACTACGCCGACGTCTTCAAGGGCGACGACCACTGGCGCTCGCTGCCGATCCCGACGGGCAACACCTTCGAGTGGGACCCGTCCTCGACGTACGTGCGCAAGGCCCCCTACTTCGACGGCATGCCGGAGAAGCCGGAGCCCGTCACCGACATCGCCGGCGCCCGCGTGCTGGTCAAGGTCGGCGACTCGGTCACCACCGACCACATCTCGCCCGCGGGCTCGATCAAGGACGGCACCCCGGCCGCGCAATACCTGCGGGCCAACGACGTCGAGGTCAAGGACTTCAACTCCTACGGCTCGCGGCGCGGCAACCACGAGGTGATGATCCGGGGCACGTTCGCCAACATCCGCCTGCGCAACCAGATCGCCCCCGGCACCGAGGGCGGCTACACCCGCGACTTCACCCAGCAGGACGGGCCGGTGTCGTTCATCTACGACGCCTCGGTCAACTACGCCGCCGCTGAGACGCCGCTGGTGGTCCTGGCGGGCAAGGAGTACGGCTCGGGCTCCTCGCGTGACTGGGCGGCCAAGGGCACGGCCCTGCTGGGCGTGCGCGCGGTCATCGCCGAGTCCTACGAGCGCATCCACCGCTCCAACCTGATCGGCATGGGCGTGCTGCCGCTGCAGTACCCCGAGGGCGGCTCGGCGCTGGCGCTGGGGCTGACCGGCGAGGAGACGTTCGACATCACGGGCGTCGTGGAGCTCAACCAGGGCGGCATCCCGCGGACGGTGCACGTCAAGGCGGGCGACGTGGAGTTCGACGCGGTGGTCCGCATCGACACTCCCGGCGAGGCCGACTACTACCGGCACGGCGGCATCATGCAGTACGTGCTGCGCTCGCTTCTCGCGAAGTGACGTTCGCGAGGTGACGTTCGCGAGGTGACTTCCCGCGCCCGCGCCCGGCCATGAGCCGGGCGGGGGCCGGGGACCCTTGGCCGAGGCCGGGGGTGGGGCGTGATCCTCACGCGCCCGTATCGGGGGAACCACCCGACATGCAAAGAGCCGCCCGGCGGGACAACCCCGCCGGGCGGCTCTCGCGTTTTGCGGACCGGAACGAACCGGCCGCGAACGCAGACGAGGTCGTCTCCGCGGCGACAGCACCCCCCAGCCCTGCCGACGCGAAACGACCTCGTCTGCTCTGAACAACGTGCCTCCGGTCAATCCTGTTCCCCGATTCCGCAACTTTTTCGTGATGTGGCTCACTCAGCGTCTGGGCTTGCTAGCGACATACTATCGATATATCTTTGACGCATCGAGAACAGATCGAGAACCGATCGCGATATAGGGGGATCCTATGAGTTCCGCACAAGCAGCAGGCGGGCACTGGCCCGGAGCACATGAGTATGGCCGCGCCGCCCGCGAGGCGTTCAGGGCCGTGTCCGAAGCCTTCGAGCAGATGGGCGGCCACCACCACCGTCACCACGAGCACCGGCAGCGGGGCCGGCGCGGCGGGCCCGGTGGCCCCGGCGGTCCCGGCCCATTCCCGTTCGACTTCGGCCGCGGCGGACCCTGGGGCGGCCCCGGCGGCCCGTGGGGCGGCGGGCACCGCGGCTGGGGCGGCCGCGGCCGCAAGGCCAAGCGGGGCGACGTCCGCGCCGCGATCCTGGCCCTGCTCTCCGAGGAGCCGCGCAACGGCTACCAGATCATCCAGGAGATCGCCGAGCGCAGCGAGGGCGGCTGGAAGCCCAGCCCCGGCGCCGTCTACCCGGCGTTGCAGCAGCTCACCGACGAGGGCCTGGTCATCGCCGAGGAGAACGAGGGCCGCAAGTCCTTCCGCCTCACCGAGGAGGGCCGCACCTACATCGAGGCGCACGCCGACGAGGTGCGCGCCCCGTGGGACGAGATGCGACCGGACATCGACGACAACACCGCCGATCTCTGGCACATCGCCCGACAGTCCGCATTTGCCATGATGCAGGTTCTTCAGACCGGAAACGACGCACAAATCCGCGAAGCGCGTAAGACTCTGGTAGAGACCCGACGCAAGCTCTACCAGATCCTGGCCGACGGCGAACCCGGCGAGGAGTGAACGAGCCGGCTTCGCCGCTCGCCCAGCGGGCGGCGGAGCGACGCGACGGGGACGACGCGGCGGCACCGGGCGACCGGGCCGCCGCACCGAGGAAGGCAGAGACATGCGCATGACCGGCGTCACCAGGGATGACCGGTTCGGGGAGAGCGAGGAACCGGCAGTGGACCGCAACGATCTCCGCATCGGCGACGCCGAGCGTGAGCAGACGATGGCCGCCCTGCGCGAGCACTTCGCGCAGGGCCGCCTGACCCATGAGGAGCTCGACGAGCGACTCGACCGGACGCTGGCCGCCAAGACGGCCCGCGACCTCGGCCAGGTGACCGCCGACCTGCCGGGGGCGACGGCCGGCCTGCCGGGGCAGCAGCCCGCCCCTGACCTTCGCGAGCCCATGCCCCAGTGGGACCGGGACGCCTGGCGGTCGTCGATGCACGCGCACCGGCAGCAGATGCAGGCGATGCACCACGCGCGGCGCGAGATGCGCCGGCAGTGGTCCCAGCAGCAGCACCCGTGGCGCCGGAGCCGGGGACCGCACCCGATCCTGCCCGTGCTGTTCGTGTTCATGGTGCTCGGGTTGATCTTCGGCGGGTTCGGGATCTTCAAGGTGCTCTTCGTGGTGTGGCTGGGAGTCATGCTCTTCAGCCTCGTCCGCCGGCGTTTCCACCGCCGCGGCTGACGGCCCGGCCAGATCGTTTTTGGGCCTTGACCCTGTCAAGGGCTCAATTGATGATCTGGGCGGGTCTTCGACGCGAAGGGAACACCGTATGACCGAGCACGGCACTCCGGGTGGCCGCACGAACCCGTTCGCCGCCGTCGCGCACGCTGACGGCCTCGTTCTGGACGCGCCGGAGTACCAAGCCGGGTTCGACCACGACTACGAGCACAACACCGAGCCGATGTGGAAACTGGAGCGCGCGCAGATCTTCTACGAGCCGGACGTGGCGAGCTGGCGGGCGATGATGGACGGCGACTGGGCGGGCTCGCTGGCGCTGGCCGACCGCATGGCGGAGCCTCTGACCGACTACTTCCGCAGCCGGGCGCCGGTCCGGCGGGTGCGGGTGGTGGACTTCCCGATCACCGCGTACCTGCAGTGGGAGATGCACGTGCTCGCCCTGCGCGCCCGGGCGGGCGCCCCCTGCCGGGTGGTGGCCGCCGCGCGGGTGGCGGCCCTGGACCCCCTGCCGGAGCTGGTGATCTTCTCTCCGTCCCTGATGTACGAGGTCCTCTACGACCGGTACGGCGGGGGCAGGGGCGGCCGGCGGATCACCGATCCCGCGGTGGTCACCCCCTGCCTGCGGGCGGTCGAGGCGCTGTTCGCCGAGGGCGAGGACCTGCTCACCTTCCACCAGCGGGAGATCGTCCCGCTGCCGCCGCCGGTCGTCACGGACCGGATGCGGGCCGCGCTGCCCGCCTACGCGCACCGCACCGAGGAGTTCAGGGTCTGACCTCCTCGTTCACGCAGCGCAACACCGGGAAGCCGGTCAGCGCCCCGGCGTCCAGCTCCCGGGCGGAGGTGACGCGGAAGATCGTGCTCTCCCCCGGCAGCAGGGTGACGAGCTGGTCGTCGACGGAGGCGCCGGGGTCGAGCCGGTCGGGGAAGAGGGCCAGCTCGCGCAGCACGGTCACGGCGGTGACGATCACCCGGTAGCCGTCGTCCGTGCGCTCGACGTGCGCGTCGAAGGCCGCCCTCGGGAACGCCACGGCGGTGTCCTCGGCGTAGCAGCGCACGGTCCGGACGCCGCCGAGGCGGGCGGTGAGCAGCTCGCGCGCCGGATCGTCGGGAACGGCGACGGACGCGGGCAGCGCCACCTTGGTCACCGACCTCGGGTGCACGCGCACCTCGACGACCTCCTTGGCCAGCGGCCGGCCGGCGAGGTCCCGCCGGACCAGGCGCAGCTCGCCCGTCCAGGGCTCGGCGGCGTCGTTGACCAGGGCCAGCTCGCCGTCCTGGACGGTGAGCAGGCGGTCGGCGTAGGCGCGGCGCAGCGCGTACCAGAGCGGTTTGCGGCGGCCGTCGCCGTCGATCGCCGACCACGACGTGACCGGCCAGCAGTCGTTGAGCTGCCAGACGATCGTGCCCATGCAGTACGGCATGAGCGAGCGGAACCGCTCGATCCCGAACGCCATCGCGCGGGCCTGGTTGAGCTGGGTGTAGTAGTGCCAGTCGTCGAACGTCTCCGGCTGAGGCAGATGGTCGCCGAGCCCGCGCAGCAGCTTGGCCTGCCCGTCGGCGGCCTTCTGGTGCGCCGAGTCCGGGGTGAGCGGCTCGTCGGAGGAGGACCGGCGCAGGGTGGCGTAGGCCGGCGGCCCCTGGAAGCCGAACTCGGCCACGAACCTGGGCCGGTAGCCGGCGTAGCGCGTGTAGTCCTCGCGGTTCCAGACGTCCCAGATGTGCACGGTGCCGCGCGCGGGGTCGTTCGGCGGCAGTCCGGGGGCGCCCGAGTAGGGGCTGCCCGGCCAGTACGGGCGCGCCGGGTCGAGCTCGGCCACGATCGACGGCAGCAGGTCGTGGTAGAAGCCCGCGCCCCAGCTCCGCCCGTCGAGCCGGTCCTGCCAGTGCCAGTCGGCGTGGCCCTCCAGGTTCTCGTTGTTGCCGCACCACACGGCCAGGCTCGGGTGCCGGGCGAGCCGGGCGACGTGCTCGCGCGCCTCGGCGGCCACCTCCGAGCGGAACGGCTCCTCCTCCGGGTAGGCGGCGCAGGCGAACGGGAAGTCCTGCCACACCAGCAGGCCCAGCTCGTCGGCCAGGTCGTAGAAGCCGTCGCTCTCGTACCGGCCGCCGCCCCAGACGCGCAGCAGGTTGACCCCCATGTCCGTGGCCTGGCCGAGCCGCTCGGCCAGGCGCTCCCCGGTGACGCGGGCGGGGAAGCAGTCGTCGGGGATCCAGTTGACGCCCCTGACGTAGACGGGGACGCCGTTGACCTTGAGCGTGAACGCCTCGCGGTCCAGCTCGACGTCCCTGAACCCGATCCGGCCGTGCCACTCCTCGCCGCCGAGGCGCACGGCCAGGTCGTACAGGGGCTGGTCGCCGTGGCCGCGCGGCCACCACGGCGCGGCGCCGGGGACCCTGAGGGCGAGCACCGCGCTCCGGCCGTCGACGCGCTGCTCCGCGGTGACCCCGGCGATCTCGGCCGACAGGGTGAGCGGGCCCTCATGCGTGCGCTCGATCCGGACGTGCACGTCCACGCTGCCGTCGGCGCGCGCGAGCGGGCGCACCTCGGCCAGGCGGGCGCCGCTCCAGGCCGACAAGCCGATCGGGCCCCAGATCCCGGCCGTGACCACGGTCGGGCCCCAGTCCCAGCCGAAGTTGCAGGCCATCTTCCTGATGAACGGGTACGGCTCGTCGTAGGCGCCGGGCCGCTCCCCCAGCGCCGCCCGCTGCTCATCGGCGTAGGCGTAGGCCGAGCCGAAGTGCACGGTGAGCTCGTTGCCGCCGGCGCGCAGCAGGTGGCGGACGGGGAAGCGGTAGGAGCGGTGCTGGTTGGCGGTGCTCCCGATCCGGGTCCCGTTGAGGGTCAGCGTCGCCACCGTGTCCAGCCCCGCGCACACCAGGTCCGTACGCTCGTGCTCGTCCGGCGACCAGGTGAAGGTGGTGCGGTAGGTCCAGTCCGTCCGGCCGATCCAGGCCAGCCGGTGCTCGTTGTCGTCCAGGTAGGGGTCGTCGATCATCCCGGCGGCGAGCAGGTCGGTGTGCACGCAGCCGGGCACGGTCGCCGGAACCTCCGCGAGGTCCCGCGACGACAGGGTCCAGCCGGCGTGCAGCGGACGGTGGTCCAAGAAGATCTCCTTAGCAGTCTTCGAGCCGGGCGCACGCCACGTGGTGCCCGGGTTCGGCCTCCAGCAGGCCGCCCGAGCCGCCGCGCCGGTGGTAGAGGCAGGTGTCCACGGGGACGGCGTCGTCCCAGGCCGCGTGCAGGCGCGGCACGGCCGCCAGCAGCTCGCGCGTGTAGGGGTGCAGCGGGTTGCCGAAGACCCGGCCGGTCAGCCCCATCTCCACCACGCTGCCCGCGCGCAGCACCACCGTGCGCTCGGCCAGGTAGTTGCCGAGCGACAGGTCGTGCGTGATGTACAGCACCCCGAGGCCCCTGGCCTTCAGCTCGGCCAGCAGGTTGAGCACGTCGATGCGGGTGGAGGCGTCGAGCATGCTGGTGATCTCGTCGGCGACCAGCAGCTTGATCTCCAGCAGCAGCGCACGGGCGATGAGCAGGCGCTGGAGCTGGCCGCCGCTGAGCTGGTGCGGATATTTGCCGAGCACCTGGTCCGGGTTGAGCCGGACGTCGCGCAGGCTGACCGCGACCCGCCGCGCCCACTCGGCCGCGGGCACGGCCGGGTAGTAGGTGTCCTTGATCATGGCGAACACCCGGTCGGCCTTGAAGACCGGGTTGAAGGAGCTGAACGGGTCCTGGAAGATGCCCTGGATGTGGCGGTAGTACTCCTTGCCGGCCCGGACGGGCACGCCGTCGAAGGTGATCGAGCCCCTGGTCACCGCGTTGAGCCCGAGGACCATCCGGCCGATCGTGCTCTTGCCGCTGCCGCTCTCGCCGATCAGGGAGACGACCTCGCCGGGGACGACCTCGAAGCTCACCTCCCGCACGGCCGTGACGCTCTTGCCGCCGAAGGCGCCGATCCGGAACTCCTTGGTGACGTCGTCGAGTTTGAGCATCATGCCTTCCAGCAGGCGACGTGGTGGCCGGGGGTGGGCTCGGTCACCGGCGGATCCTGCGCGCACTCCTCGCCCGCGATGGGGCAGCGGTCGCGGAAGCGGCAGCCGGCAGGCGGGCCGAGGAGCGAGGGCGGGCTGCCGGCGATGCCTTCGAGCCGCCGGTCGGCGTAGCGGACGCCGACCTCGGGCAGGGCGTCGAGGAGCAGCCTGGTGTACGGGTGCCGGGGCGACTTGACGATCACGTCGGCGGGTGCCTTCTCGGCCAGCCTGCCGGCGTACATGACCATGATCGTATCGGCGATGTGGTGGGTGAGCGCGAGGTCGTGGGTGACGAAGATCATGCTCTTGACGTAGCCGCTGTCGCGGAAGCCGAGCAGGGCGCGGGCCACGGCCTTCTGCGTGGAGACGTCGAGCGCGGAGGTGACCTCGTCGGCGATCAGCAGGGACGGGTCCAGCAGGGTCGAGATGACCATCACCATGCGCTGCTTCATGCCGCCGGACAACTCGATGGGGTAGCGGTCGAGCACCTCGCGGGGCAGGCCGACCTGGTCCATGCGGCGTTCCAGCTCGGCGGCGTCGACGGCCACGTCCCTCGATCGGAGCAGTTCGGTGACCATTTTGCGGATCTTGCGGGTGGGGTTGAGCGCGCTCATGGCGTACTGCGGGATGAGGGAGACCTTCTTGAAGCGGAAGTCGTTCATCGCGCGGTCGTCGTCGATGGGCAGCTCCTCGCCGTCCAGGACGACCGTGCCGCCGGCGTGGCGCATCCGGCCGTCCATCCGGATGAGGCTCTTGCCGAGCGTGCTCTTGCCGCAACCGGACTCGCCCACGAGGCCGAGGATCTCGCCGTCCGACAACCCGAACGACATGCCGTCGAGGGCGCGGACCTCGCCCTTGAGCGTCCTGTAGTACACCCTCAGCTCGCTGACCTGCAGGCTCATGTCTCCCTCAGTTTCGGGTTGAAGACCTCGTCGAGGCCGACGTTGGCGACGTACAGGGAGCCGACGATGGCGGTGATGGCCGCCCCCGGAGGCACGAACCACCACCAGAGGCCGAGCTGGAGGGCGCTCCACTGGTTGGCGTTCTGCAACATCAGGCCGAGCGAGACGCCCTCGGTGGGGCCGAGGCCGATGAAGTCCAGCGAGGAGGCGATGAGGATCGAGCCGCCGAACAGCAGGATGAAGGTCATGAACAGGTAGGAGCTCATGTTCGGCGCGATCTCCCTGGTGATGATCCGCCAGGTGCCCGCGCCGCTCATCCGGGCCAGGTCCACGAACTCCCTGGTACGCAGCGAGAACGTCTGCGCCCTGATCGCCCGCGCCGCCCACGGCCACTGCGTCAGCCCGATGAACAGGCCCTGCACGGCCACGCTCCTGATGCCCAGGTAGGCGTTGATGATCAGCAGGACGGCCAGGGTGGGGATGACCAGGATGACGTTGGTCAGCATGTTGAGCACCTCGTCCACCAGGCCGCCCCGGTAGCCGGCCACGAAGCCGACGAGCATGCCGATGGCGGCCGCGATGCCGCCGCCGATCACGCCCACCGCGAACGTGCTGCGCAGGCCGTGCACGAACTGGGTGAAGACGTCCTGGCCGAAGGTGGTGGTGCCGAGCCAGTGCTCGCCCGATGGCGGGCTCATGACGCGCAGGCCGTACTCGTTCGGGACGCCGGTGCTCAGCAGCGGCCCGATCAGGCCGAGCACGAGCAGCACCAGCACGAGGCCGAACCCGAACAGCAGCTTGCCGTTGCGGGCCGCGAAGTAGAGCGCCTCGCGCCGCACCCCGGCCCGCTCGCGCGGCTCCACTTCCTGAAGTGCTGTCATGCCCGCGCACCCGCCATTCCCGCCCTGGTACGCGGATCGACCACGACGTAGACGATGTCGATGATGAAGTTGGCGATCAGCACCCCGAGCACGATGAACAGGAACGTGCCCTGGAGCAGGAAGAAGTCCTTGTTCTGGATGGCCTTCAGGATGAGGCTGCCGAGCCCCGGATAGGCGAAGACGATCTCGGTGACCAGGGCGCCGGCCACGAGCACGCCCAGTTGCAGGGCCAGGCCGGTGATCTGGGGCAGGACGGCGTTGCGGAAGGCGTAGCGGCGGATCAGCCGGGACGGCGCGCCGAGCGCCGACAGGTAGGTGGAGTAGTCGGACTCCAGCTCATAGATGATCATGTTGCGCATGCCGATGGCCCAGCCGCCCAGCGCCACCAGGAACAACGACAGGAACGGCAGCGTCCAGTGGTGCAGCAGGTCGAGCAGGAACGTCCAGGACCAGTTCGGCCGCATCGAGAAGCTGTAGCCGCCGGCGACCGGGAACAGGCCGGCGATCACGCCCAGCGACCAGGCCAGGAGCGCGGCCAGCCACATGTACGGCATGGCTGTCAGCACGTACCCGATCGGGAGCACGGTGTTGTCGAGGAGCCTGCGCCTGGCGGCGTAGGCGCCGAACCGGTTGCCCACCACCCAGCTCAGCAGCACCGACGGGATGATCAGCGCCAGCGTGTACGGCACCGCGCGGGTGATCACGTCGGCGACCGGCGTCGGGAACAACCAGATGCTGATCCCGAAGTCCCCCTGGGCCAGGGCGCCCCAGAAGTTGACGTACTGCTGCCACAGCGGCTGGTCGAAACCGAACAGGTTGTTGTAGTAGGCCCGCATCGAGTCCACCGCCGCGGCGTTCGCGACGTTGGCCCTGGCCACCATGCTCGCCACGGGATCGCCGGGCATGAAGCGCGGGATCATCCAGTTGACCGTGACGGCGACGAAGAAGGTCAGCCCATAGATCAGGAGTTTTCTACCGAAATAGCGACGCACGCGTGTCTCTCCGGAAAGGCCCTCCGCCCCCGGGGTCCTGGGGGCGGAGGGGGAGGGTTCGTCCGGTCAGGAGCCGGCGGGCTGGAGCTGGGTGAGCGTCTCGAAGCCGCCCAGTTCGAGCCAGTTACGCCACATCACGGCGCCGGTCTTGGGCGCGCCGCCGGCCGCGGCCGGCCAGTTCTTCCACACGCTGGTGCTGGACTGCGCCCAGAGGCCGTTGTACCAGAGCGGGATGACCGGCATGTCGTCCAGATGGATCTGCTGGAGCTGCGAGGTGATCTTCTTCATGCCCTCTTCGTCGTCGGTCTTGACCTGGTCGAGCTGCTGGACGAGGTCCCAGGCCTTCTTGTTCTCGTAGCGGGCGAAGTTGACCGTGTTCTGCTGCTTCTGGATCGGCAGCTGGAACAGGTACTCGTAGTAGGTGTACGGCGAGTTCGAGAGCTGGCGCTCGTTGTTGACGAGCAGGTCGAAGTCGCCCTTGGCGCGCTTCTCCACCAGCGCGTTGAAATCCGGGAAGTCCGGGGTGATCTGGATGCCGGCGGTCTTGGCGCTGGCCGAGATGGACCTGGCCGACTCCATCCAGTCGGTCCAGCCGGACGGCACGATCAGCGACAGGGCGATCTTGGAGCCGTCCTTGTTCTCCACGTACCCGTCGCCGTCGGCGTCCTTGTAGCCCGCGTCCGCCAGCGCCTTCTTGGCCTTGGCCGCGTCGAAGGCGAAGCCCGCCTGGGAGACCACGTTCTGGTCCACGAACTTGTCCCACTGCGGCAGCAGGCCCGTCGGGCTGGCGGCCTTGACGAGGTTGCCGTACACGCCTTCGACGATCTTCTTGACGTCGATCGAGGAGGCCAGCGCCTTGCGGAAGACCGGGTCGTTCAGCGGCTTCTTCGTGGTGTTGGGCACCAGCCAGGCGGTGTTGGCCGACAACATGTACGGGGGCTCGGGGTAGTAGGTGGTCAGGCCGAAGTTCCCCTGCACCAGGTTGGCCACGCCGGGCAGGAAGTTGTTGCTCAGGTCCAGGCCCTTCTGCAGCAGCATGCCCATCGCGACCTCGTTGCTCGGGGTGGCGATGTCGACGATGTAGCGCGGCTTGGGCTCCATGTTCAGCGCCGCCTTGCCCCACCAGTCGTCACGCCGCTGCAGGACCACGCGGTCCTGGTCCTTGCTCAGGAACGTGTACGCGCCCGTGCCCACCGGGTTCTCGTTGACGCCGTCGAGAACCTCCTTCTCCGAGCGGCTCTTCCAGACGTGCTCGGGGACCATCGAGCGGGTGTAGAGCATGAAGTCCCACTCCTGGTAGTTCGCCTTGGAGAAGGTGAACGTCACGGTCTGGTCGTCGGTCGCCTCGGCGCTCTTCAGCCAGTTCCACAGGTTGTGGTAGGGAATCGTCTCCATCTTGCCGAGCCCGAAGGAGAAGGCGACGTCCTTGGCGGTGAAGGGCTGGCCGTCGGCCCACTTGACGCCGGGACGGAGCTTGACCTCGTATGTGGTGTCGCCGGTCCACGCGCCGCTGGCGGCCAGCCAGGGCGTGAGCTTGGCGGCGGTGGTGTCGTAGTGGAACAGCGTCTCGTAGACCAGGCCCTTGGTGCCGATGGCCGAGTCCCACTCCCGGATGGGGTTGAAGTTGGCCGGCGGCCCCCATTGGGTGCCTGTCGTGTAGAGCGTCTCGTTGCGTGGCAACTGATCGGGATTGGCACTGGCCACCGCGCCCTGGCTCTGCGGTTGCGAAGCCGGCGGGGTCGGCGTGGATCCGCCGCCGGTGCAGGCCGCGGCGAACAGGGCCGCCGCCGCGAGCGGGATCAAGATCCGAGCCCGGTTACGCATCGCTTCTCTCCTTCCTCCGCGCCCGGCGCGAAGGCTCGCACGTGCTTGTCGACACCCCGATGGGCCGGCTTTCCCGGCGGGCGGCGGGCTCTCTTCGCGCCGCCCCTGGGAGCGCTCCCAGGGCTGACGCAAAGCACGCTCCCCCCAGGAGTCCGGTGAGCGATCACTCTTCTTCAGGCGCAGGCCGGCTAAGTCCTGCTGAACCGGATAAGTACCGCGAACGTAAATTCCGCGTGTCCATGCCGTCAAGGGCCGTGACGCTTTCGAGACGTGGCTCTGCAAACGCTCTCGCAGACGGGCATGCGGCGCAGGCTGGGCGGATGCGGCGAGAGGCGGCTCGGCGGGCTAACCGGTTCAACGTTCAGTGCGCGCCGCAAGGCGATCGAACGGAGTGCGGGTCCCATGCGTACCTCTCACCGTAGAGACGATCCGGGGAAGATCGCCTAGACGCCTCAGTGATCACTTTGGTTTACCTAAATTTCAGGAAATCTAGAGATCCAGATGACAAATAGGTCACGACCCCGACAGAATGCGGAGCCATCCAGCCGTCTACCGCAACTGGAGGAACACCCCTATGCGTAGACCCCTTGGGGTAATCGCCGCTCTCGCGAGCCTGGCGGCCTTCTGCACGCCCCTCAGCGCGGCAGAGGCCACCGCGGCGTCCGAGACGTCGACGGCGATGACATCGACGCAACTCAGGTGCCGGGTGAGCGTGGCCAGGCCGCGCCTCAAAGGCACCGCACTGAAGATCTCGACCACCGCGACCCGCCGTGGCTGCTTCGGCTCCGCGCTGCTCCGCATCCGCGTCAAGCGCGCCGTCCCGGGCCCCGACCCCGTGGTCAAGAGCGGCGCCACCAGGAAGGGCCGGCTCACGCTGAGCCTGGCGTGCGTGCCGGGCACGTACTACGCGACGGCCACCGACTACCGGGGCCGCTCCGCCAAGTCGCGGGCCGCCAGGCTGACCTGCGCGCCCGGCGAGGGCAGCACCCCGGCGCCCACGACGACCCCCACCACGCCGCCCCCGTCGTCGGGCACCGTGGGCAACACCGTGGGCAGCACCGTGGAGAACGAGGTCCTGCGGCTGACCAACGCCGAGCGCGCCCAAGGCGGCTGCCAGCCGCTGAAGCACGATCCGCAACTCCGCGCCGCGGCCTTCGGCCACTCCTCGGACATGGCGCGCACGGGTCACTTCGACCATGACTCCCAGGACGGCCGCACGTTCATGGACCGCATCAAGGCGGCCGGCTTCACCGGCGGATCGGCCTTCGCCGAGAACATCGCCTTCGGCCAGCCGACGGCCGCCTCGGTCGTCCAGGGCTGGATGAACAGCCCCGGCCACCGGGCCAACATCATGAACTGCCGGTACAACCTGATCGGCGTCGGCGCGGCCACCAGCTCCCAGGGCCGCATCTACTGGACGCAGGACTTCGCCGGCCGGTAACCCGCGGGTGGCTCGTCCCGCCGCTGACGATGGTGGCCAGGTGAATCGGGTGCCGACGGCGCCCGGACCCTGGCCCCACCGGCGAAGCTCAGCCCATGTCTTCGAGCTTGCGGCCCTTGGTCTCCCTGACCCACCGGGTGACGAAGAAGAACGACAACGCCGCGAAGAAGGCGTACCCGGCGTAGGTGAGCGGCAGGTTCCACTCCGACAGAGCCGGGAACGTCACCGTGATCAGCCAGTTGGCGATCCACTGGGCGGCGGCCGCGAGGCCGAGGGCGGCGGCGCGGATGCGGTTGGGGAACATCTCCCCCAGCAGCACCCAGACCACCACGCCCCAGGAGAGCGCGAAGAAGAGCACGAACGTGTTGGCGGCGACGAGCGCGACCGTGCCCTGCGGGTTCGGCAGGCTGACCGACTCGCCGACGAGCCGGGCCGCGCTGAACGCCCACGCCGCGGCGGCCAGCGAGACCGCCATGCCCGCCGAGCCGATCAGCAGCAGCGGCTTGCGCCCGATCCGGTCCACCAGCGAGATCGCGATGAACGTGCCGATGATGTTGATGATCGAGCTGGAGAAGCTGATCAGCAGGGAGTCACTCTGGTTGATGCCGACCGACTGCCACAACACGGACGAGTAGTAGAAGATCACGTTGATGCCGACGAACTGCTGGAACACCGACAAAACGATGCCGATCCAGACGATGCGCTGCAGCCCGAGCGCCGGGCCGCGCAGATCTTTCACGCCCGGCACGCGCTCGGTCCGCAACACGCGCTGGATCTCCGCGACGCGGCCGTCGAGGTCCACGTCGTCGCCCTCGACCTCGGCCAGCACCGCACGCGCCTGCTTGGTGCGGCCGGACATGATCAGGTAGCGGGGCGATTCGGGGATGTTCAGGGCGAACAGCAGGTACAGCAGGGCCGGCACGACGCACGCGCCCAGCATCCACTGCCACGCCTCCAGGCCCCCCAGCGCGTTGTTGACGTTCCCGCCGGCCAGCCGCACGATCAGGTAGTTGACGAGCTGCGAGACCGCGATGCCGAGCACGATGGCGAGCTGCTGGAAGGAGCCCAGCCGCCCTCGGTAGGCGGGCGGGGCCACCTCCGCGATGTACGCCGGCCCGAGCACCGACGCCATGCCGATCGCGAACCCGGCGACCACCCGCCAGATCGCCAGATCCCAGATCGCGAACGGCAACATCTGCCCGATCGAGCTGACGGCGAACAACAACGCCGCCACCTGCATCGACCTGGTGCGTCCCCACCGGTCGGCCAGCCCGCCGCCCACCCACGCCCCCACGGCGGAGCCCAGCAGCGCGATCGCCACCACGAACCCGGTCTCGACGGCCCCGACCCGGAAGTGGTTCTGGATCCCGATGACCGCGCCGTTGATGACGGCGCTGTCGTAACCGAACAGGAACCCGCCGATGGCCGCCGCCGCCGTGATGAACACGACGTGCCCCAGATGCTCATGATGGGTGTACTGAGTAGCCATGCAGGTCCTTCCCCCGGATGAGGGACATACCCGCAGGTCACACACGTATTCGCATCACAGCCTGGGATCGACCGGCTCGGATTCGAGGGCCAGCACGGCGAAGACCGGCTCGTGCACCCGCCAGCCCGCCTCGCCCTCCGCCAGCCGCGACAGCGCCTCCAGGCCGAGCGCGTACTCGCGCAGCGCCATCGAGCGTTTCTTGCCGAGGAAACGCCGGCGCAGCACGTCGAGCGACTCGGTGTAGTCGGGGCCGTAGATGATCCGCAGGTATTCGCGGCCGCGCACCTTGACCCCCGGCTGCACCCGCCCGGGCGTGTAGGCGGCCGGCTTGACCACCATGCCCTCGCCGCCCGCCGCCGTCATCGACTCCCACCAGGCGGTGGCCGCGGCCCGCGACTCGGGCGAGCCGAGCGTGACGGACACGTGCCGGGTCGCGGCGATCAGCGGCGAGTCGAGCCGGGCGAGCATGTCCAGGTGCCAGGCGTGCGGCTCCAGCGCCGTCGCCCGCCGCTCGCAGGCCAGGATCTGGAACGGCGCCACCTTGATGCCCTCCAGGCCGTCGACCGGCCAGCAGTAGCGCGCATACGCCGCGCGGAACAGGGCAGCGTTCGCTGTGCGGCGCCGGGTGCGGTCCAGCAGACCACCCACATCCAGCCCGCGCCCGGCCGCCGCTTCCAGAGCCGAGACCGCCTCGGGCAGCGCGGCGCCCGCCGCCGCGCCCACCGAGGCGTACTGCGACCTGATCAGGCCGCCGGCCTTCGCCGACCAGGGCAGCAGCTCACAGTCGAGCACCACCCAGTCGGAGCCGAGCTCGGCCCAGAGCGGCTCGCACGCCGCGCGCAGCCGCTCCACCAGCGGCGCGGTGTCGTCGAAGAACGGCCGCCCGGTGCGCGTGTAGACCGCGCCCGTGCTGCCGTCGGCCACGCCGAACTTGGCCGCCGCCACCTCGGGCGTTCTGGCCAGCACGGCGACGGCCCGCGAGCCCATGTGCTTCTCCTCGCACACGACCTCGAGCACCCCGGCCGCGGCGAACTCCTCGAACGCCTCGTGCGGATGCTCCAGGTAGCCGTCGAGCCGGGAGGTCTCCGGCGGGGCCATGGTGGGCGGCAGGTAGACCAGCCAGCGCGGATCCACCGCGAACCGGCTCATGACCTCCAGCGCGGCGGCCGCGTTCTCCTCCATGACCTTGACCCGGGTGCTGAACCGGGTCTCGACGTACCGGGTGCCGATCACGTCGTTGATGTCGAGCATGCCCGGGTCGCGGCCGGGGCCGCCGAGCGGCTTGGACGGCTCGTACCACACCTTCTCCGCTGGAACCTGGACGATTTGGCGCTCCGGGTAGCGCAGCGCGGTCAGGGTGCCGCCGAACACGCAGCCGGTGTCCAGGCAGATCGTGTTGTTGACCCACTCGGGCCGGATCGTGGGGGTGTGGCCGTAGACGACCATCGCCCGGCCGCGGTAGTCGTCGGCCCACGGGTAGCGGACCGGCAGGCCGTACTCGTCGGTCTCACCGGTCGTGTCGCCGTACAGGGCGAAGGAGCGCACCCGGCCGGAGGCGCGGCCGTGGTAGGACTCCTTGAGTCCCGCGTGCGCGACGACCAGCCGTCCGCCGTCGAGCCGGTAGTGGCTGAGCAGGCCGTCCATGAACGTCCGCGCCCGCTGCGTGAACTCGGGCGGCTGGGCGGCGAGCTGGTCGAGCGACTCCCGCAGGCCGTGCGTGGCCATGACCTTGCGGCCGTTCAGCGCGCGCACCAGCTTCTGCTCGTGGTTGCCCGCCACGCAGATCGCGGTACCGGCCTCGACCATGTCCATGACCAGGCGCAGCACGCCCGGCGTGTCGGGGCCGCGGTCCACCAGGTCGCCGACGAACACCGCCGTACGGCCCTCCGGGTGGGCGAGCCCCTCCCAGCCCAGCTCGCGCAGCAGCGTCTCCAGCTCCGAACGGCAACCGTGGACGTCGCCGATGATGTCGAACGGGCCCGTCAGCTCCGTCCGGTCCGACCACGCCTTCTCGTACGTGATCGCCGCGTTCTCGATCTCGTCGAGGCCGCGCAGCACGTGCACCCGCCTGAACCCGTCGCCGGAGATCTTGCCGAGCGAGCGGCGCAGGTCCTTGCGCTGGCGGATCACCACACCCGGGCCGAAGGCGCGGTCGGGGCGGCCGGCGTTGCGCTCGATGGCCACCTCCTCCGGCACGTCGAGGACGATCGCGTCGGCCAGAACGTCGTGCCGTCTGGCCAGGTCGAGCAGGCTCCGGCGGGCGGCGTACTGGACGTTGGTGGCGTCGACCACGGTGAACAGGCCCCTGGCCAGGCGCACGCCGACGATGTGGTGCAGCAGGTCGAACGCGGCGGGGGTGGCCGACTGGTCGTTCTCGTCGTCGGCGACCAGGCCGCGGCAGACGTCGGAGGAGATGACCTGCGTGGGCGTGAAGTGCCGGGCCGCGAACGTCGACTTCCCGCTCCCCGACACGCCGACGAGCACGACGAGGGACAGCTCAGGAACGCTGATCACGGGTGAAGACTCCCATCTGGGTGGGCGGGCCGACCTCGGGGTCGTCCTCGCCCACCGGCTCGAACGCGACCTGGTAGCCGAAGCGGCCGGCCACCCGGGTGGCCCAGCCGGCGAACTCGGCGCGGGTCCACTCGAAGCGGTGGTCGGGGTGGCGCAGGCCCGTCAGGAACTCGTAACGGACGTTGTAGTCGATGTTGGGGGTGGTGACGAGCACGTGCCGGGGCTTCGCCTGGCCGAAGACGACGTGTTCGAGCGCGGCCAGCCGGGGCGGGTCGACATGCTCGATCACCTCCATGAGGACGGCGGCGTCGTAGCCGGTCAGGCGCTTGTCGGTGTAGGTGAGCGCGCCCTGGAACAGGGTGAGCCTGGCGCGCTTGGTGTCGGCCATGCGCTCCAGGCGCAGCTTGCGGGCGGCGATGGTGAGGGCCATCGGCGAGACGTCCATGCCGCCGACCCTGGTGAACCTGGGCCTGGCCAGCAGCGCGCCGACCAGATCGCCCTGGCCGCAGCCGAGGTCGATCACGCTGGCCGCGCCGAGCTCCTCCAGCTTGGCCAGCACGGCTTCGCGGCGGCGGGTGTTGAGCGGCTTGGGCTTGGGCCGCTCCCCCTCCGGGCCGGCTCCCGGCTCGGCCACCGTTTCGGCTCCCGTTTCGGCCACCGTCTCGGCTCCCGTTTCAGCCACCGTTTCGGCTCCCGGAGCGGCTTCCGGATCGGCTCCCGTTTCGGCTTCCAGGTCGGTGGGGGGTTCCTCCGGCACGGCGGGCTCCAGCGCCTCCTCGGTCTCGTCGCCCAGCTCGGCCAGCCTGGCCAGCGCCGCGCGGGCCAGGGTCCAGCGCCGTCCCAGGTAACGCCGGGTGATGAGCCCGCGCTCCGGATGCCCGCGCAGCCACCCCGCACCGGCTCTGATCAGCTTGTCGACCTCGTCGGGCGCGATCCAGTAGTGCTTGCCGTCGTCGAGCACCGGGAGCAGGACGTACAGGTGGTTGAGCGCGTCGGCGAGGCGGACGGTCCCGGTCAGGGTGAGCCGGACATATCGAGATTCGCCCCACTCGGGAAAGCCTTCGTCGAGCGGCACCGCCTGCGCGCCGACCTCCCACCCGAGCGGCTCGAACAGCCGCCGCGCCAGCTCGGGCCCGCCCCTGCAGGGCAGCGCGGGCAGCCGGAGCTCCAGCGCCAGCGCCGTGTCCGGCAGCCCCGGCCTGGCCGTGCACCGTCCGGCCCGCGCGGTGCGGAAGACGTCTCCCAGCGCCACGGCCAGCAGCGAGGAGGCCGCGTAGGGGCGGTCGTTGACGTACTGCGAGAGACTGAAGTCGGGCGAGCCCTTGCCGCGCGACCTGGCCAGCGCGATCGGATCGACCTCCAGCATGAGCGCCACCGTGCAGCGCTCGTCACCGGCCTCCGGGTAGAACACCGTGGCCGCGCCGAAAGACTGGCTGAACTCCTGCACCCGCCCGGGATGCTTGTGCAGGAGGAAGCCCAGGTCGGTGGCGGGCCTCGCGGTGGTCGTGATCGTCAGCAGCACCTCCCAAGTGTGCCGTAACCGCGCGAAGCGCCGCCAACCGATTACTACACGTTCGGGAGGATTTCGGCGGCGATCAGCTCCAGGTGCTCCAGGTCGGCCAGGTCCAGGATCTGCAGGTACACCCGCTCGGCGCCCAGCTCCGCGTACTGACCGATGCGCTCCAGCACCTCGGCCGGGGTGCCGATCAGGCCGCTCTCGCGCAGGTTGTCGGGATTCTCGCCGATGGCGGCCGCGCGCCGCTCCACCTCCGCCCGGTCGCGGCCCACGATGGTCGTGTGCGCGCTGGAGAAGGTCAGGGTACGTCCCGTCTCCCCGGCCGCCTCGCGCACCCTGGCGAAGGCCGCGCCGGTGTCGGCCGGCGTGCGGAACGGCACGTTGTACTCGTCGGCGTACGCGGCCGCGAGCCGGGGCGTGCGCTTGGCGCCGATCCCGCCGATGATGATCGGCGGCCGGGGCCGCTGCACCGGCTTGGGCAGCGCGGGCGAATCGGCCAGCCGGTAGTAGCGGCCCTCGAACGAATACTCCTTCTCGGCGGTCCACAGGCCCGTGATGATGTCGAGCTGCTCCTCGAACCTGCCGAACCGCTCGCCCGTCGGAGGGAACGGGATGCCGTAGGCCGCGTGCTCGGCGTCGAACCAGCCGGTGCCGAAGCCCAGCTCGACCCGGCCGCCGCTCATCTGGTCCACCTGCGCCACGCTGATCGCCAGCGGTCCGGGCAGCCGGAACGTGGCCGGCGTCACCAGCGTGCCCAGCCGGATCCTCGACGTCTCCCTGGCCAGGCCCGCCAGCGTGATCCAGGCGTCGCTCGAGCCGGGGCCGGGGTCGCCCGGGCCGATGCGCTGGTAGTGATCAGAGCGGAAGAAGGCATCGAAACCCAGGCGTTCCGTGGCCTGGGCAACCGCTAGCAGGTCGTCATATGTCGATCCCTGCTGGGGCTCGGTGAAGATTCGCAGCTTCATGCCCACATTATCCGCACACTTCGGACGCGAACCGGAAAAGACCCGCGCTGTGCCGTTCCGGCTTGCTAGCGTTCACGCGCCAGCGCCGTACGTAGCCGACCGACCACGTGGAGTGGCCAATGCAGCGGCACCCGAGGGAACCGGGCCTGCTTCCACGCCCTCTCGCGCTCCTGGGGGCCCTGCTGCTCACCGCCGCCACGGGCGTCGCGATCCGCCTGCTGCCCGGGGGCGCCGCGCCGGCACCCGAGCCGCCGCCGGTGGCGAGGCACTCCCCTGCCGTCTCGTCACCGGCGGCTCCGCCGGCCCCCGCGTTCCTGGTGTTCGTCGACACCGCCCGGGAGCCCGGCTTCGACCTGCCCGCCGAGTCCCGCCGCACCGGCGTCCGCCGGTACGCGCTCGGCCACCTCGTCGCGGGTGGCGACGGTTGCGCCCCCACGTGGGCAAGACCGCCCCTTCCAGGCCACGAGCGGACCGGGCCGCTCGATCCTCCCCGGAAGCGGACCAAGCCGCTCGGCTTATCCCAGACACAGGCCGGGCGCCGGAAGCGGGCCGAACCGCTCCATCCGGGTGGGAAGGCGGTGGCCAACCGGATCGGCGGGCTCAGAGCGCTGGGCGGGGACGCCGAGCCGGTCTTCGGCGGCCCCGGCGGCCGGGAGCTGGCCGCCGCCTGCGCGGCCCCGGACGACCTGGCCGCCGCCTACCGCAGGGTGATCCGGGCGTTCGGCGCCACCGCGATCGCGTTCGAGGCCCCCGGCGACGACGACCAGGCCACGGTGCTGCGCAGGGCCCGAGCCCTCCGGGCCATGCAGCGCGAGCGGCCGCTGCGGGTGACCTTCACGCTGCCGCTGCGGCCGTACGGGCTGGCGCGGGAGGACGTCGCCCTGCTGCGCACCACCCGCCGGGCGGGCGCGAAGATCACCACTGTCAACCTGCTGGCCGGCGTCGAGCCCCGGACGGCTCCAGAAGGCCGCCTGCGCAGGATGTCGGCGGCCGTGCGGGCGGCCAAGAACCAGGTCGCGCGGGCCCAAGGAGTGCGCGACCCCGGGGCGGCCTGGGGGCGCATCGCGCTGACGCCCGTACTGAGCGGAAAGTCCGATCTGAGCGAGCTCGACGCCCGCAAGCTCTCCGCCTACGCCACCCGCCACGGGCTCGCCTGGTTGTCACTTCGCGGAGCTCCGCCCCAGGAGGAGGTAGCAGGCATTCTCTCGCGCACCCATCGCTGACTATAGGATTTGCCACATAACGGGCGGCGAAGGGGGGCGTGATGGCGGCGCGTCCACAGACTGCGCGCAAGATCCTGCTCTATTGGATGGACGCCATGATGGCCGTCATGGCCGTCATGTTCGTGACGCTCGCCGTCCTGTACGCGGCCCAGGGCCTGCTCTCCCCGCTGCACATGTCGATCACCGTCGTGTGCATGCTCGGCTTCTTCGCGCTCTTCCCCTTCCTGCTGAGAGAGGCCTTCGACAGGCGGCCACGGCCTACGCCGAAGCTGGCGCTCGCGGGGCTGTTCGCGGCGGGCGCGGTGGCGCTCGTGCCGCACCAGACGATAGACGGCCTGGTCACCTGGCAGGAGATCGGCATCCTGTGGTTGTCGACCGCCGCGCTCTACCTGCCCATGGCCGCGACCGCCTGCCTCACGGTGGCCGTGGTCGGCCTGGTCAGCGGCTACGTCGCGCTCAGCAGCGGCCAGTCGCTGCTGGTCACGCTGGCCGCGGAGACGCTCAGCGCCGTGCTCATCATCAGCGCCATGCTGCTGTGGCGCTGGCTCTGGTGGGTGATCAGGGACGCGCACGACAGCAAGGAGGCCAAGGCCCGGCTGGCGGTGGCGGAGGAGCGGCTGCGCTTCTCCCGCGACCTGCATGACCTGCTCGGTCACAGCCTGTCGGTGATCACGCTGAAGAGCGAGCTGGCGGCCAAACTGGCGACCAAGGACGCCGGGCGGGCCGCCGCCGAGATGGCCCAGGTACGCCGGCTCATCGACGACTCGCTGGCCGAGGTGCAGCAGGCGGTGCACGGCTACCAGACGCTCGACCTGGACGAGGAGCTCTCCGGCGTCCGCGCGGCGCTGGAGGCGGCCGGCGCCCGCTGCGTGATCGACGCCCGGATCGACGACCTGTCGCCGGCCGCCAGGGCGCTGCTGGCGTGGGCGGTGCGCGAGGGCGCGACGAACGTGCTCAAGCACAGCGCGGCCACACACTGCGCGATCACCATCGACGACGGCGTGCTCGAAATGCGCAACGACGGCGTGACGAGGCGGCCGGCCGATCCCGGCAACGGCCTGCGCGGCCTGTCGGAGCGGCTGGTCGCGGCGGGCGGCTCCTTCTCGGCGGAGCCGACGGCGGCGGGCGAGTTCCTGCTGCGCGCGGTGGTGCCCGCATGATCCGGAACGCGACGAAGCTGGACAAGGTCCGCTGGCTGACCGTCTACTCCACCGACATGCTTCAGCTTCTGTCGCTCTTCGGCTATTACGACCTGTTCCTCCGTGTGGAGCTCGGGCTCCCGGTGCCGGTGGTCGTGGGAGGCGCGGTCCTGCTGCTGGTCTTCAACGTGCTCTCGACGCGGCCGTTCAGGATCGCCATCAGAGGCGGCCGGCGTCCCACGGCGCTGCTGGTCGTCACCGGGGTGATCGTCTGCGTGCTGTCCGTCCTAGGACTCATGTGGGCGATTCCGACGTGGCTGGCGACCCTGGCGCCGTTCGTCCGCAGGCGTACCATCATCGTCGCGTCGGCCGCGTCGATCTTGCTCTTCGCCCTCTACGTGGGGGTGGTCGACCAGATCTTCGTGCCGTTGGTGGTGGCCATACAGACGGTGTTCACCCTCATCTCCGTGCTCGCGGTGATCGCCAACCTGAAGCTCTGGCGGATGGCCAACGAGGCGCACGGCGGGCAGGAGGCGCTGGCCAGGCTGGCGGTCTCCGAGGAGCGGCTGCGCTTCGCCCGCGACCTGAGCGACCTGCTCGGCCAGAGCCTCACCGACGTCGCGGCGCGCACGGCGCGCGCCGAGCGGCTCCTCGGCACGGATCCCGCGGCGGCCGAGTCGGAGATGTTCGGGGCGCGCGACCTGGCCAGGCAGTCGCTGCGCGAGGTGCGCTCCGTCGTGCAGAACTACCGGGCCGTCGACCTGGACGAGGTGCTCGCCAGCGTACGGGCGGTGCTGGAGGCGGCGGACGTACGCTGCACCGTGCGCGCCGAGACGGGCTCGCTCGCACCGGAGACGCGCACGCTGCTGGCCACGGTCGTCCGTGAGGGCGCCACGAACGTGCTGAAGCACAGCAAGGCCGAGCGGTGCACGATCACGATCGAGAACGGAGTGCTGGAGATGTCCAACGACGGGGTCAGCGGACCGGCGGGCGAGCACGCCCCGAACGGCCTGGCGGGCCTGGCCCAGCGGGTACGCGAGGCGGGCGGCAACCTGGAGGCCGAGCCGACGCACGAGGGCCGCTACCTGCTGCGGGCGGCGATGCCCGCATGAGCGCACGCGGCGGAGAGGGAGACGAGACCCGCATGACGGCCCGGAGGACGTTCGCATGAGCACGCGCGTGCTGCTCGCCGACGACGAGCACCTGATCCGCGGCGCGATCGCGGCCCTGCTGGACCTGGAGGAGGGCATCGAGGTCATCGCCCAGGTCGGCAGGGGCGACGAGGTCGTGGCCGCCGTCGCCGAGCACCGGCCCGACGTGGCCGTGCTCGACATCGAGATGCCCGGGATGGACGGCCTGAGCGCGGCGGAGCAGATCAGCTCCGCGTGCAAGATCGTCATTCTGACGAGCCTGGCCCGCCCCGGCTATCTGCGCCGGGCCATGGCGGCGGGCGTGAGCGGCTTCCTCGGCAAGGACGCCTCGGCGGAGGAGCTGGCGATGGCCATCCGCAAGGTTCAGGCGGGTGGCCGCTACCTCGACGCGGAGCTGGCCGCCGCGGCGATGGCGGCCGGCGACAGCCCCCTGACCGAACGCGAGCGCGACGCCCTGCGGCTGGCCGGCGACGGGGCCTCGATCTCCAAGATCGCGGCCGAGCTGCATCTGACCGAGGGCACGGTCCGCAACTACCTGTCGAGCGCCATGACCAAGCTCAACGCCCAGAACCGCCTGGAGGCCATCCGCACCGCCCAGCGCATGGGCTGGCTCTGACCCGCCGCTGACACTCGCTCTGACCCGCCGTCAACACGCCAAAGGGCACAGAACGTCAGTCCGCTTCAGCACTGAGCGATAGGCGGTGCCCGCGTTGTGCTCGTCCTCAGCCGCCTGACGCGGCGGCCTGCCATCCAGCAGAGGAGTATCCATGAGTACACGGGGGAACGACCGCCGCGCCAGGGCCACCGTCCTGCGCCGGCACGGGTGCGGGCGCTGACGGCACCGACACCTGCGACGCGGAGACCGAGTTCTTCTGCGAGAACTAGCAGTCCACGGGAGGCCGGCGACGGGGAGACCGGCCTCCCACCCGGGCGGCTCGACCGAAGAGAACCGGCCTCCTACCCGGGCGGCTCAGCCGAAGGGCACCAGGACGCCGGTGGAGCCCGGCTGGGCGTGCAGCTCGATGCTCTCCGGCGTCACGTTCCCCACGAGGTCGAACGGCACGATCACGGTGACGCTGCCGCCGGGGTTCACCGTCTCCGTCAGGGAGTCCTTCAGGTAACCCGCAGCCTTCACCGACGCCGCGTACTGCCTGCCGCCCGCGTTCAGCTTCTGCTGCGCCGCAAGGTAGGTCACCGGCCGGTCGCCCCGGTTGTACACGGCGACGTGCACGAGCAGGAACCGGCCCTGCGCCTCGGCGCCGGAGACGGTGGTGCCGACCTGATCGCTCCACACGAGCTGCATCACGGTGAACGCCATGTCGCCGTCCTGCGCCATGACACCGATGCCCGCCCCACGGACGGCGGCTCCGACGACGGGAGCGACGGGATCATCGCTGCGAACGGCGACGAAGGCGGCGACGGCGATGAGGACGACCGCGACCCCGCCACCCCCGAACATGACCAGTGCTCTGCTCCTCTTGCGCGGCGGTTGTCCGGGCTCGCCGTCAGCGGGCTGCGGGTGTCGCTCTTGGGGCAGCGGGCCTGCCATCGGGCCTCCGATCAACCGGGAAGAGGCAGAGCGTAGCCGTGCGACGCGATCGAAGCGGCGGGGTTGTCCGGATTGTCATGTCCAGAAGTGGACACGGGCTACGCCTTGACGAGCAGCGCCCACGTGCGAGGTCATCGGGAAGCGGCTCGCGTTATCAGCCGATCACGTTGTCCGGCCGGTCCAACCACACCTGCTGACCTTCTGGTGACCGTCATCCCGAACCGCTCCCTGCCGGGCTGCCCCCAGGACACCCACCGGAAGTAAGCGTCGGTCACCTCCTCCCACAAGGGACGTGCACCCATCTGGTAGACCCTGTGGTCACGCCTGCCGTGACGGTGCACCGCGGCCGCCCACCGGCCCGCATGCTCCGGGTCGCTGACGTACACCACGAACCGGTCTTCCTCCCGGCTCACGTGCGCGCACAGCCACGAAGCGAAGCGAAGCGGCTCAGGCGCTGCGATCTGCGTCGCTCGGCGACAGCGGTGACGCCTGTGTACGCCTCGGACAGCAAGTTGCGCACGGATGTGGGGCGCGCCTCCGACCTCGGCCGACGCGCGCGCTACATCCAGCTCGCGGACATACTGCCTGGTCTGCTCGAAGAACTCACCCGAGTAATCCACGCCAGCGGCGGTAACCGCCGCGACGAGCTGTACGGGAGACGGCCGAATGTGCCGGCAGTCACCCACGCACATACGGCCGTGCGTGGGCTGAAAAGCCCCCTGCCCTTGTCCCTCGGCGCTTCTAAGGGTCGTCGCAACACACCTGATCAATTAGTCGTTGCGGGGAGCATAGCGAGACGCTCGGCTAGGCTGCCCAAGCCGAGCGTCCTTTGCCATGTTGCATGGACGGCCCTGACGATTAAGCTGACCCGTCATGTCCGAGAGGATGCGCTTCTTCTACGAAGGCGAGCCCGAGCCGCAGACGGCCGAGGAGTGGGAAGCGTTCATGAACGATCCCGAACGCTCCCGCGGCTATCCAGGGATGCTCCCGGCGGAGGACATCACGGAGGAACAACTGCTGGAGCAGACGTCGGCGGTCAACACCCAGTCCATCGTGGACACCACTGACCTGCACGAAACCACCCCAGAGCCGGGTGACCCACCCGCCGAAGACACCGACCCGCCGACCGTGGTCGCCGCGGGGCCGGCCAAGGACGCGACGGGCGTGCCACCCCACACCGAAATCTGGGTTGTGTTCAGCGAGCAGGTCACCGAAGCTCGGATGGCGCTGAAGGGGCCCAGCGGGGAGCCGATCGCCGGGATGTCCAGGCAGGAGAACGAGGACATCGCGCAATTCCTGCCGGAGAAGCCGCTGACCGCCAACACCCGCTACACCGTAGAGGTCTCCGGCGCCAAAGACGCGGCCGGCAACGTGATGCCCGCCCCGCACAGCTGGTCCTTCACCACAGGCGGCCCGGACACCGACCCACCCACGGTGAATGGCACTCACCCCGCCGAGGACGAAACCAACATGCCGGTGGACACTGCCGTCATTATTGGCTTCAACGAGGCGGTATCCGGCGTCCAGATCACGGTCAAGGACCCGTCGAACGCGACCGTGCAGGGAACGACCGCCGGCGACACCGCCAAATTAAGGTGGACATTCACCCCCGCCTCGCCCTTCACCTCCTCGACGGCCTACCGAGTCGAGGTGAGCGGCGCCAAGGACCGCTCCGACAACATCATGGAGCCCTACACCTGGACATTCACCACAGCCGGGGATGTGTGATCACCGACTGCATCCGGGAAACGATCATCGTTCCAACGGGAAGCCACCGCCGGCGAGCACAGCCAACCGGTTAGCTGGGGTGTCCCAGTCGAGCGTTTTTCGCGATCTGGCATTCAATTCAGCAGCCACGGCGTCGAGCTGGTCACGGGTGTGGACGGACAGGTCGGTGCCCTTGGGGAAGTACTGGCGCAGGAGGCCGTTGGTGTTCTCATTGGAGCCGCGCTGCCAGGGACTGGCCGGGTCGCAGAAGTAGACGGGCATGTCGGCGGCGATGGAGAACTCGTGGTGGCGTCCCATCTCGCTGCCCTGGTCCCAGATGAGGGAGCGTTTGAGATGGGCGGGGAGCGTGGCCATGGTCTCCAGGAGGGCATCGCGCATGCTCTCAGCGCTGCGGTCCACGGGCAGATGGACGAGCATCACATAACGAGTGCTGCGCTCGACTAGGGTGCCGATGGCCGATGCCAGGTTCTTGCCGATGATCAGGTCACCTTCCCAATGGCCGGGTACGGCGCGGTCGTCGGCCTCGGCGGATCGCTCGCTGATCATCACCATGGGAGCGCTGTAACGGGGCTGGCGCTGCTGGGCCAGGCGGCGCGGCTTGCGCACGGCGCGGCCGGTGCGCAGCGCTCTCGTCAGCTCGCGGCGTAGTTCGCCGCGTCCTTGGACGTAGAGCGCTTGGTAGATGGTTTCGTGGCACACGTGCATCTCCGGCCGCTCGGGGAAGGTCCGGCGCAGGCTATGGACGATCTGCTCCGGGCTCCAGCGCTTATGCAGGTGGTCTTGAATGTATGTCCGTAACTCTGGACTCTGGCCTATCTTGCTGGGCTTGGGACGGGGCCGGCGCGCGTCGGCGCGGGACTGGGCCGCATGCGGCCGGTACTGGCCGTTGGTGGGGTGCCGGTTGCGGCGGATCTCCCGGCTGATAGTCGAGGGCGCACGGCCCAGCTCCCGGGCGATCTCCCGGATCGACGCTTTCTCCCGCACCTTGTCAGCGATGTAGATCCGCTCGTCTTCTCGCAGGTAGCGGGACATGACAGAAGGGGCCCCGTCGGTCGTCGGACCGGCGGGGGCCCCTTCTTTTTTGCCTTGTTCGGCGCTGAGCCTTCCCGCCACCGCTTGCCGGTCCGGTAGTTGATCCCGACGAGGCGGCAGGCTTCCATGCTGCTGAAACCTTGATCCATAAGCCGGAAGTATTCCTCCCGCTCACGGGTCAGCTTCCGTCGCCCCTGAGGGGACCGAATTTCCCGGATCTCGAACTCCATCGCACTCCCCAAGCTGGGGTGTTGCGACGACCGCTAGAAGGGAGGCTCCCCGGGCCAGGGCCCCGCGTCACGCCTTGACGAGCAGTGCCACGCACTCCACGTGCGAGGTCATCGGGAAGGCGTCGAAGGCCCGCAGGTCGGTCAGCGGGTAGCCGCGCTCGGCCAGCCAGGCGAGGTCGCGGGCCAGCGTGGCCGGGTCGCAGGAGACGTACACGATCCGGGACGCCTCCAGCGACGCGACGCGCTCCACCACCTCGCGTCCCAGCCCGGCGCGCGGCGGATCGACCACGACGATGTCGGCGCGCTCGATCTGGAAGCGGTCGAGCGCCTCCTCCACCCGGCCCCGCTCCACCTTGGCCTGCGGCAGGTCGCGCAGGTTGGCGCGGGCGTCGCGGACGGCGGCGGCGTCGGACTCCAGCCCGAACACCTCGCCCTCCGGCCCCACGGCCTCCGCGAGGCCGGCCGCGAACAGCCCCACCCCGCAGTAGAGGTCGAGCGCCCACTCCCCCGGCTCCGGCGCGGCGAAGTCCAGCACCGCGTTCATGAGCGTCTCGGGGGCGCCGGGGTGCACCTGCCAGAAGCCGCTGCCCGCGACCCGGAACTCCCGGTCGCCCACCTGCTCGTGCAGCACCCCGGAGCCGCGGCGCGCCGTGGTGCGGCCCTTGCCCTGGTCGAGCAGGATCGAGGCGGGCGCGTCGAGCTCGGGCACGGTGACGCTGCGCCGCGGTCTGGGCGCGACCACCACGGCCCGGTCGCCGCCGGAGGACGCGATGACCTCGACGCCGCGCGCCCCCGGCCAGTCGTACTGCTCCGCGCCGACCGCCTCCACCTCGGGATGGGCGATCAGGCAGGCGTCCACGACCTGGATGTC
Source organism: Nonomuraea sp. NPDC002799 (assembly GCF_053592075.1). Classification (NCBI taxonomy): domain Bacteria; kingdom Bacillati; phylum Actinomycetota; class Actinomycetes; order Streptosporangiales; family Streptosporangiaceae; genus Nonomuraea; species Nonomuraea sp. NPDC002799. Next base: position 58,677 of record NZ_JBSFVA010000014.1, on the reverse strand, counting down.
GTGCGAGCGCTGCTTGCGGAAGCCCAGCTCGCCGTTGGGCTGGGCGGCGAACTGCACCCGGGTGCGCCAGCCGAGCCCGTCCTTGGCGCCCGGCATCTCCTCGACCACGACCTCGCGCTCGATGCCCGCCAGCCGCTGCAGCTGCTCGGCCACGACCTGCGCCTTGAGCCGCCGCTGCGCCTCAAGGGTGGCGTGCTGCCAGTCGCATCCACCGCATCGGCCGGGCCCGGCGTACGGGCAGGGCGGCACGACGCGGTCGGGCGAAGCCTCCAAAATCTCCACGGCGTCGGCCCGCAGGAACCGGGTCGTCTCCTCGACCACCTCGGCGATGACCCGTTCGCCTGGCAGGGCATGCCGTACGAAGACCACGCGCCCTTCATGGCGCGCCACACACCAGCCGCCATGGGCGACCGGACCGACCGTCAGCTCGAGAGATACCTGTTCCACAACGACACCCTATGGGGGCCCGCGCACCGCGACCTACCACGGGTGGTGCTGCCGCGAGCCCGGATGACTACTCTATCCATTTGATCAACTACTGTAGGTGATCGTGAACACGGCGCGGGTGGTGCGGCGGCGGCTCGGTTTCGGAGGGGCGCTGCTCGCCACTCTGTTCGCCTGCGCCTCGCTGACGCCGTCGTTGCTGCCGCGCACGTGGCTGTATCAGGGCGTGATGGGCGCGATCACCGGCATCATGGGATATGCGGCAGGCGCCGCCCTGGGCGCGCTGGGCCGCGCGCTGATCTCCTACCGGCCGCCCGAGCGGGCCCGCGCCGTCGCCTGGCGGGTCATGATCGGCGGCTGCGCCGCGCTGGCGGTGGTGACGCTCTGGTACAGCATCGACTGGCAGCGCGACCTGCGGGCGCTCATGGGCATGGACACGCGGATCACGTGGTTCCCGCCGGTGATCGTCGCGATGACCATCGCCCTTTTCACGATAAGTCTCTTCATATCCAGGCTTGTACGCCTAGGCGGCCGCAAACTCATCACCTGGCTGGACCGCTACGTCCCCGTCTACGTCGGCCACGTCACCGGCGTGGCCATCATGGCCTTCCTCGTCCTGGTGTTCGCCAACGACGTGCTGTTCTCCGGATTCGTCGCCCGGATGAGCGACATCTCCTCCGTCACCAACGAGGGCACCCATCCGGGCCTCCGCGAACCCACCTCGGCCGCCGTGTCAGGCGGCCCCGGCTCACTCGTGACCTGGGAGTCGCTGGGCAGGGAGGGCCGGCGCTTCACCGGCACCGCCGCCACCCCGGCGCGCCTGGCCGCCTTCTCCGGCCGCCCCGCCGCCCAGCCCATCAGGGTCTACGTCGGCCTGGACACCACGACCTCGCCGCGGGCACAGGCGGCGCTGGCGGTGCGCGAGCTGGAGCGCACCGGCGCGTTCGGCCGCCCGGTGCTGGCCGTGCTCGGCACCACCGGCACCGGCTGGGTCGATCCGCACATCGCCGACTCGCTGGAGTACATGTACAACGGCAGCTCCGCGATGGTCGCGCTCCAGTACTCCTATCTGCCGAGCTGGGTGTCGTTCATGGTCGACAGGGACAAGGCGGCGGCCACGGGGCGGGCGCTGGTCGAGGCGGTCCGCGCCCGGTGGGCCGGGCTGCCCGCCGCCGGCCGGCCACGGCTGCTGCTGTCGGGCGAGAGCCTCGGCTCCTACGAGCTGGAGAACGCCTTCGGCGACCTGAACGACCTGGTGGCGCGGACGGACGGGGCGGTGTTCGTCGGCCCGCCGAACGCCAACCCCATCTGGCAGCACCTCACCACGCACCGCGACCGGGGCAGCCCGGTCTGGCGGCCGGTCTACCAGCAGGGCAGGACGGCCAGGTTCGCCGGGCGGCCCGGCGACCTGAGCCGGCCGGACGGGCCCTGGCCGCCGCCTCGGGTGGTCTACCTGCAGCACGCGTCCGACCCGGTCGTGTGGTGGTCGCCTGAGCTGATCTACCGCAAGCCCGCCTGGCTGACCGAGCCGCGCGGTCCCGGCGTGAACCCGCAGATGAACTGGTTCCCGCTGGTGACGTTCTGGCAGGTGCTGGTGGACATGACCGCCGCGCTGGCCGTGCCGACCGGCCACGGGCACCGCTACGGCGCCACCATCGTGGACGGCTGGGCCGCCGTCGCCGCGCCGCCGGGCTGGGACGCGGGCGACACGGGCCGGCTGCGCACCCTGCTCAGCGCGCGTTGAGCTGGTCGTCGTCCTTGACGGTCTGGTGCCACGGGCGGCGCACCGCTCCCGGCGCGAACGGCTCCGGCCGGCCCTTGAGACGGTCGGAGGAGTGCAACTGCCACGGCACGCTCGTGACCATGACGCCCGGCTTGTACAGCAGGCGGGCCTTCAGCCGCAGTGCGCTCTGGTTGTGCAGCAGGTGCTCCCACCAGTGGCCGACCACGTATTCAGGGATGAACACGGTCACCACGTCGCGCGGCGAGCGCCTGCGCAGCGCCTTGACGTAGTCGAGGATCGGCTGCGTGATCTCGCGGTACGGCGAGTCGAGCATCTTCAGCGGCACCGGGATGCCCCGCCGCTCCCACTCCTCCTGGAGCTGGCGCGCCTCCGCCCCCTCGACGCCGACGGTGACGGCCTCCAGCGTGGACGGCCTGGTGGCGCGGGCGTAGGCGAGCGCGCGCATGGTCGGCTTGTGGATCTTCGAGACGAGCACGATGGCGTGGTTGCGGGCGGGCAGGATGGCGGGCTCGTAGTCCTCGGTGAGCTCCAGCTCGCCCGCCGTGTTGTCGTAGTGGCGCCTGATGCCCTTCATCATGAGGAACAGGATCGGCATCGCGATGCACACGATCCACGCCCCGACCAGGAACTTCGTCAGCAGCACGACGACCAGCACGAGCCCCGTCATGATCCCGCCGAAGAAGTTGATCACCCGGGAGCGGTGCATCTGGTGGCGCACCTTGAGGTCGGTCTCGGTCTTCAGGCGGCGGGTCCAGTGGATGACCATGCCGGTCTGGCTGAGCGTGAAGGAGACGAAGACGCCGACGATGTAGAGGTTCAGCAGGCGGCTGACGTCGGCCTGGAACCCCCACAGCAGCAGGCACGCGCCGAGCGCCAGGATGACGATGCCGTTGGAGAAGGCCAGCCGGTCGCCGCGGGTGTGGAGCTGGCGCGGCAGGTAACGGTCCTGCGCCAGGATCGAGCCGAGCACCGGGAAGCCGTTGAACGCCGTGTTGGCCGCCAGGAACAGGATCAGCGCCGTCACCGCGGAGATCGCCACGAACGGCAGCGAGCCGCCGCCGAACACCGCGTCGGCCACCTGCGAGATGATCGGCTGCTGGTAGTAGCCGGGGCCGACGGGCGTGCCGTCCACCCTGAGCAGGTCCTCGGCGACCACGGACGGCTCGGCCATCGTCACGCCCGAGGCCAGCGCGATCGCGATGATGCCGCCGAACATGGTGATCGCGACCAGGCCCATCATGAGCAGGGTCGTGGCGGCGTTCTTGCTCTTGGGCTTGCGGAAGGCCGGCACGCCGTTGCTGATGGCCTCGACGCCGGTCAGGGCCGCGCAACCGGAGGAGAACGCGCGCAGGATCAGGAACGCCGCCGCGAAGGTCGTCAGGTTGACCTGTTCGGGCTCGATGGTGAAGTGGGCGCTCGGCGCCTCGATGTCGTCGTGCAGCACCAGCAGCCGGAAGCCGCCCCAGACGATCAGGGCGAGCACCGCGATCATGAACGCGTACGTGGGGACGGCGAAGGCGGCGCCGGACTCGCGGATGCCGCGCAGGTTGATCACGGTGATGAGGACGACGATGGCGATGGCGATGGCCGGCTTGTGCTGGCCCACGAAGGGGATCGTGGCGCCCACGTAGTCGACGCCGTTGGCCACCGACACCGCGACCGTCAGCACGTAGTCGACCATCAGCGCGCTGGCGACGGTCAGTCCCGCGTTCTTGCCGAGGTTGACGGTGGCGATCTCGTAGTCGCCGCCGCCGCTGGGGTAGGCGTGCACGTTCTGCCGGTACGACGCCACGACCGTGAGCATCACGATCACCACGGCGGCGGCGACGTAGGGGCTGTAGGCGTAGAACGACACGCCCGCCAGCGACAGGATGACCAGAATCTCCTGCGGGGCGTAGGCCACGGAGGAGAGCGCGTCGCTGGCGAAGACGGGCAGAGCGATGCGTTTGGGCAGCAGTTGCTCATGGAGCTGCCCGCTACGCAGGGCACGCCCCACGAGCACGCGTTTGACAAGATCCGTTACCTTCGCCACGTAACGAGATGCTAGCCCTATGTGGACGCCCTAAACGCGGCACTCCCCCCGCGGGCCATACTGGTGTCCAGCACTGGGCCGACCGCGAAAGATGCGGGGGGAAATGCATATAGTGATCATGGGGTGTGGCCGGGTCGGATCGACTTTGGCCCACATCCTCGAAGACAGCGGCCATTCCGTCGCCATCATCGACCGCGATCCGCAGGCGTTCCGGCGTCTGCGCGCCGGGTTCCGCGGGCGGCGGGTGACGGGCGTGGGCTTCGATCGCGACGTGCTCACCGAGGCCGGCATCGAGTCGGCGGCCGCGTATGTCGCGGTCTCCAGCGGCGACAACTCCAACATCATCTCGGCCCGGGTGGCCAGGGAGACGTTCGGCGTCGACGACGTGGTGGCCCGCATCTACGACCCGCGCAGGGCCGAGGTCTACCAGCGGCTGGGCATCCCGACCGTGGCGACCGTCCGCTGGACGGCCGACCAGATCCTGCGCCGCATCCTGCCCGAGGGCGCCGAGCCGCTCTGGCGCGACCCCACGGGCACCGTCATCCTGGCCGAGGTGACCGCGCACTCCGGCTGGATCGGCCGCCGCGTCCACGACCTCGAAGAGAGCACCAGGGCTCGCGTCGCCTTCATCAACCGCATGGGCGAGGCCCTGACCATCGCGGGCGACACCGTGGTGCAGGAGGATGACATCCTGCACGTCATCGCCGCGGAGAACGACATGGACAGGATCAACAAGGTGCTCGCCGCGGCTCCGGAAGAGGATCACTGATGCGCGTCGCCATCGCGGGAGCGGGCGCCGTCGGCCGTTCCATCGCCGCCGAGCTCCTGGAGAACGGCCACGAGGTCCTGCTCATCGACGTCGATCCCCGGGCCATCAAGATAGACAGCGTGCCGCGCGCCGAGTGGCTCCTCGCCGACGCCTGCGAGATCGCCTCCCTCGACGAGGCCGGCCTCAACAACTGCCACGTCGTGGTGGCCTCCTCCGGCGACGACAAGGTCAACCTGGTCGTGTCGCTGCTGGCCAAGACCGAGTACGGCGTGCCGCGCGTGGTCGCCCGCATCAACCACCCCAACAACGAGTGGCTGTTCAACGAGTCGTGGGGCGTGGACGTGGCCGTCTCCACCCCGCGCCTGCTGAGCGCGCTGGTGGAGGAGGCGGTGAGCGTCGGCGACCTGGTGCGCCTGATGACCTTCCGTCAGGGCCAGGCCAACCTGGTGGAGCTCACGCTGGCCGAGGACGCCCCGGTGGTGGGCCAGCGGGCCGGCTCGGTGCCGTGGCCGGTGGACTCCGCCCTGGTGGCGATCCTGCGTGAAGGCCGGGTCCTGGTCCCGACGGCGGACGACCCGCTGGAGGCCGGCGACGAGCTGCTGTTCGTGGCCAGCCAGGAGGTGGAGGGGGAGTTGGCCCACCTTCTGTCGCAACACTGACCGCGCTGAGGCTCCTCGCGAGGAGCCTCAGCGGAACAGGGCGGCCCAGTCGATGTTGGCGGCCCCCGGGCAGTTCGACGGGTCGAGCACCAGCGGGATCTTGTTCAGCGTGCCGATCACGGTGCACGCGGAGTAGCGGGGATCGCGGTGGTCGCCGGCGAGCGCGGGCACGGCCGCCAGCAGCAGGGCGGCACCGGTCAGGACCAGGCCGGCGATGATGCGTCTATACATGAGTCTCCCCCGATACGGTACGAAATGATCGTTCGCTCACCTTCGTACCCGACGGAGTGGATCAACCTGTTAAGGGTTGGCTCCAGAGACCTTTACCGCTCCCGCGCGAGCCCCCACTCCGCTCGCAGCTCGTCCAGCGCCTGGTGGAAGCCGGGGAACGTCTTCTTGACGCATCCCGGGTCGTCCAGCGTGATCCCCGGCGCGCGCAGCCCCGTGACGCTGAACGACATGGCGATCCGGTGGTCGCCGTGGCAGGCGATCTCGGCGGGACGCGGCGGCGCCGGCTGGATCTCGATCCAGTCGCGGCCGGTCGTGACGGGGACGCCGAGGCGGCGCAGGTTCTCGGCGCACGCCTCCAGACGGTCGCACTCCTTGACCCGGATGTTGTGGACGTCCTCGATCCGGACGGGGCCGTCCGCGAAGGGCGCGATGGCGGCGAGCGTGGGCACCGTGTCGGAGATGTCGCGCATGTTCACCGTGAGGCCGCGCAACCGGCCGTTCCCGGTGACGGTGACCGAGTCCTCGGTGAGCCGCACCGAGGCGCCCATCCGCTCCAGCACCCCGGCGAAGGCCACGTCGCCCTGCAGCGACCCCGATCCCAGCCCCGGGACGGTGACGCTGCGGCCGGTGAGCGCGGCCGCCGCGAGCGGGTAGCTCGCCGTGGAGGCGTCGGGCTCGACGGTGTACTCGACGGCCTCGTACGGCCGCGACGGGACGACGAAGGTGTCACCCTCGCGCCGCACCCCGACCCCGAACCGGCGCATCAGCGCCAGCGTGATCTCCACGTAGGGCGCGGAGACGAGATCCGTCACCGTGATGCGCAGACCTTCGCCGGTGAGCGGGCCGACGAGCAGCAGCGCGGTGAGGAACTGCGAGGACAGCCCGGCGTCCAGCGTGACCTGGCCGCCCTTGATGCCGTTCGCCGCGACGGTGATCGGGTGGTGCCCCTCCCGCTCCTCATGCCTGAGGTCGACGCCGAGCTCGCGCAAGGCGTTCGTGAGCGGCCCGAGCGGGCGGCGGCGCATCTGGGCGGAGGCGTCGAAGCGGAAGAGCCCTTGGCCGGCCGCGGCGAGCGCGGGCAGGAAACGCGCGGTCGTGGCGCCGTCGCGGCAGTAGACCTCGGCCTCGGCCCTGGGCGGGCCCGCAGGGCGGCCCTCGATCGTCCACTCCCCCGGCCCGCGCTCCACGCGGTAGCCCAGGGTGGCGAGCCCTTCCGCGAAGCCTTCGGTGTCGTCGGAGACCAGCGGGCGGCGCAGCACGCTCACGCCCTGGGCGGCGGCGGCGAGGAAGAGGGCGCGGGCGGTGATGGACTTCGAGCCTGGCACGTCGACGATGCTCACCCGCCCAAGCCTAGGCGTCCCACCGGCCACGTGCGCCTCCTGGCGCGTGCGCCACCGGCCGCGTGCGCCAGCCGCGTGCGCCAGCCGCGTGCGCCACCGGCCAGTCAGCCGCCCGTCTACGTGCGCCGTCTCCCCGCTGCGCGTCTGGAGCCGCACCGGGAACAAAGTTCACCACACTTTCACCTGCCCGTCCGGATGCCCGTCGCCCCCCGGGTAGTGATCAGCTCATGCGGTACAACGTGTTCGCCTGCGACTACGACGAGACCCTGGCCAGGGGCGGCCAGGTGGGCGAGGAGACGATCAAGGAGCTGGAGCGCCTGTCCCGGGCGGGGATCAGGCTGCTGCTGGTCACCGGCCGCGAGCTGCAGGACCTGCTCTCCGTCTTCGCGCAGCCCGCCCTGTTCGACCTGATCGTGGCCGAGAACGGCGGGCTGCTGTACGACCCCCGGCAACGCACCTGCGACACCCTGGCCGCCCCGCCACCGCCCGGGCTGGTCGAGCGCCTGCGGCAGGCGGGCGTCGACCCGCTGGGCATCGGGAAGGTGCTGGTCGCCACCCGCGAGCCGTATGACCACCAGGTGCACGAGGCGATCCGCGAGCTCGGCCTGGAGCTGCAGGTGATCTACAACAAGGGCGCCGTCATGGTGCTGCCCCCCGGTGTGAACAAGGCGAGCGGCCTGGCCGCCGCCCTCGACCGCCTGAACCTCTCCCCCCACGACGTGGTGGCGGTCGGCGACGGCGAGAACGACCACGCGTTCCTGACCGCGGCCGAGTGCGGAGCCACCGTCGCCAACGCGCTGCCCGCGCTCAAGGACACCTGCGACGTCCGCCTGCGGGGCGAGGCGGGCGAGGGGGTGACCGAGCTGGCGAGGATGTTGCTGGCGGGCGAGCTGGACGAGCTGGACATCCCCCGCCACCACGTCCTGCTCGGCCATCGGGACGGGGAGGAGGTGCGCCTGCCGCCGTACGGGATCGGGCTGCTGGTGGCCGGGCCCTCCGGCAGCGGCAAGTCCACGGTGACCACGGCGCTGCTGGAGCGGATCTCCACCGCCGACTATCAATGCGTGATCGTGGACCCCGAAGGCGACTACGCCGAATACCCGGACGTCATCGTGCTCGGCGACCCGGATCGGGTGCCCAGCGTGGAGGAGGTCCTGCATGTGCTGGAGCAGCCCGGGCAGAGCGTCGTGGTCAACCTGATCGGCCTGCAGCTACGTGACCGGCCCGGCTATTTCGCCGAGCTGCTGCCCCGGCTGACCGGCCTGCGGGCCAAGCTCGGGCACCCGCACTGGCTCATGGTGGACGAGGCGCACCACCTCCTGCCCGCCGAGGTACGGCACGTGCCGCTGCAGAGCGCTGCCGACATGGGCGCGATCCTGCTGATCACCGTCCATCCCGACGCGATGAGCCCGGACACGCTGCGGCTGGTGACGAGCACGATCGCGGTGGGCAGGGAGCCCGCGGAAACGCTGGCCGCGTTCGCCACCGCCCTGGGCCGCGACGCGCCGGCGCTCCAGCCCGCTCCGGACGGCGACATCGCGCTCTGGCTCGACGGCGACCCCTCCGCGCGGCAGCTCACCCTCGCGCCCGCCCGCGTCGAACGCACCCGGCACCGGCGCAAGTACGCGGCGGGCACCATGGCCAAGGACAAGAGCTTCTACTTCACCGGCCCCGGCGAGCGGCTGCGGTTGCGGGCCCGTAACCTGCACACCTTCGTCGAGCTGGCCGAGGGTGTGGACGACGACACCTGGCTGCACCACCTGCGGCAGGGCGACTACTCGGCATGGATCCGGGAGAAGCTGGGGGACACGGACCTGGCTGAGGAGGTCGTGGAGGTGGAGCGGGCGGACGGGATGAGCGCGGAGGACAGCAGGCGGCGCATGGCCGGCCTCATCAACGACCGCTACACCCTGCCCGCCGAACCCACCGACTTCGACCCCGACCACCACGACCGCTGACCACCGTCACTGACCCACCGGCCACCACGACCGCTGAGTCACCGACGTCAGCCTGCCCACCACAGCCGCCGGCCCACCGGGCCACCACGACCGCTGGTCCACCGCCCCGGCTCCATGCGCACCAGGCGCAGGGGCAGCGGGGCGGTGTGGCTCAGGCCGGGGCTACCGGGGGTTTGATGGGAGTGCGGCCGCGGCCGAGCAACCACAACATCGCAGCGAGGGCGGCGACCTGTAGCGGCCACCCCATCACGATCTTGGCGAACCCGAGCGCCGCCACCGCCTGATCCCCGCCCCCGAACAGGTAGACGGGCCCCTGCACGGCCACTCTGACCGCACAGGGCAGCATGAGCATCCACGTCAGCCGGATGCAGAGCTTCACGATGCCGGGATCCTTGTGCCAGGCGGTCGGATCGCCCGTGACCGAGCCGATCAGGAAGCCCACCACCGGCCACCGGGTGACGATCGACAACAACATCGCCGCCATGTAGCCGGCGTTGTAGAGGATGCCGGGCAGGAAATAATCCTTCGCGTCACCGGTCCGGCTGGCGAAGAACGCGCCGATCGCGATGCCGATCAAGCTGTTGATCACGAACTGCGGCGTGGACCGCTGCGCGACCCGCGCGAGCAGCAACACGACCGCCAGCGCGATGCTGATGATCAATGACGTCTTCAGATCCTCGGTGAAGATCCACGACAGCGTGAACGCGATCGTCGGAACCGCCGCCTCGATGATGCCGCGCACACCGCCGAAAGCCTTGGCGAGCTGGGCTCGCACCGCCGCTTCAACGGTGTCGTGGGCGACTTCTTCCGCCTCAGCACTCACCTGATCAGCCCCCTGGGCGCAGCTCGTAACGCGGATTGAACATCACCTTGCGCCCGTCCTGCATGCTGACCAGGCCCTCGGCTTTGACAGTGCGGCCAGGCTCGATGCCGGCGATCTTGCGGCGGCCGAGCCAGACGAGGTCGATCACGTCGGACCCGTCGTAAAGCTCGGCCTCCAAGGCAGGGGCGCCACCCCTTGGACGCAGTGTCACCGTACGTAGCGTACCGGCTACGCAGAAGCGCCGACGGCCGCCACACGACACGATCGGTGTCGCGCCGACCTCATCGGCGTCTTCTCGCAGCTCCTGGGCTTCGATCTCGGACTGGGGTGAAGCCAGCCGGCTGAGGAAGCCGCGCAATCCCCCACGTTTCGGAGGCTCTGCCGTACTCATGATGCATCAGCCTATGTGATGGTTGCGCTTAACGAATCTCGCTGATTTCCGGACCTCGTTTGAAGGGGTTCATGCCTGGCTGCTCTTCCGTTTCGCTCGCCGGCTCGTTGGGGCGGCGCAGCGGGATCGGCTCCTCGCGGGTCATCGGGTCGTCGCCGCGGACGACCACGACATCCTTGATGAAATCGACGAACGCCCCGGACACCGCCTCGTCGAACGCGCCAGGACCGGAGAGCACCGCGAGCAGGAACCAGCGCGGGCCGTCGATGCCGAGATATCGGGCCGGCCGGATGTTGCCGTCGACCTTCATCTCGCCGTTCAGCTCGCTGCCGAACGGACCCTCGCGCTCCTCCAAGGTCTTGGCCTGCGCCTGGATCTTGGCCTTGACCTCGTCCCACAGACCCGAGCTGCGCGGCGCGGCCAGCGCCTGGAGCTGCAGCGAGTTCTCCCCGTACAGGACCACGACGCCCACGTGCTGGTCTCCGACCGAGGCCAGGCGCACGTCGAAGTCGGGGTTGTGCGGCAGCCGCAGGCCCCCCAGGTCGATCCTGTCGGTGTCGGGGTGGGGCTCGTCGGCGTCCCACGGGCCGGACTCTCTCTCGGGGACGGCCGGCTGCTGCTCGACCGCCTGGTCCGGCTGCTCACGACGACGACGTCGGAACACGTTCCTCACGCTCCCTGCTTCTCGGGCCGGCGAACCTGGGGCCCGTCTGTCGATTGATCAACGTCCGGTCGATCCGAACCCGCCGGCGCCGCGCACCGAGCCAGGCAGGCGTTCCACCTCGTGGAACGCCGTCCGCTCGACCCGCTGGACCACGAGCTGCGCCACCCGGTCACCCCGCCGCAGCCGGAACGGCTCCTTGGCGTCGGTGTTGATGAGCGTCACCCTGATCTCGCCCCGGTATCCGGCGTCGACCGTGCCGGGCGCGTTGACCAGCGTGACGCCGTGCTTGGCGGCCAGGCCCGAGCGCGGGTGCACGAAAGCGGCATAACCCTCGGGCAGGGCGATCGCCACGCCCGTGCCGATGACGGCCCGCTCTCCTGGCATCAGCTCGGCGTCCGCGGCCGCGTAGAGATCGGCGCCCGCGTCTCCCGGGTGGGCGTAGGACGGCACCGGCAGCTCGGCGTCGAGCCGCTGGATGAGGACCTCCACCGTGGAGGCGGAGGGGTCCGTGCCTACGTCGCTCAAGGGTTCACCTCATAGTCCTGGTGTTCGGCGGCGATGGCGGCCAGATCGCCATGCTTGGCGAAGTGTTCCATGCCCACCTCGATGAACAACGCTGCCGCGCGGACGGCGACCGGTCCGTCGGGGGCGCCGATGCGCCCCTCAGCCTCAAGGTACGCCTTCCGGCCCGCGATGCCGTTGCACCAGGCGCGCAGGTGGAGTGTCGTGCCCACGGGAACCGGGAGGAGGTAGTCGGTCTCCAGCCGGGCCGTCACATAGGGCTTGCGGAACAGGTAGACGGACATTCCGATGACCTCGTCCATGGCGGCGGCCAGCACACCGCCGTGCGCCAGCATGGGCGCCCCCTGATGCGCCTCCCCCACCGTGAACCGGGCCCGCACGGTGGCGCCGTCGGGCGTCTCGGCCGTGAGATGCAGACCGGTCGGGTGGTCGGTGCCGCAACCGAAGCAGCGGCTGTAGTGGGAGGCCAGGGTGGTGCCCGGCGGCGGCGCGCCGGGATGCGTCGCGGGCGCGGCAGCGTCCGGCGGCGGTGTGGTTAGGGAGGAACGAGTCACGGGTGATGAGGTTACTCCGTGCTGGGCCGTCGGCTTTCCTCACTCGGCTTCACCTCCACCGCCGACAGCCGCTCCTCACCCCGAAGACCGGAACTGTCACCACGGCCGCGATCACCACCCCGCACATCGCCGCCGTCGCCACGCTGCCCATCACAGCGCTGCCCATCACCGCGCTGCCACGCCATCGCGCTGCCCGTCACCACCATCGCCATCATCGCCGCCCCCACCAGACACGCCGCCGTCACCACGCAGCACGTCATCGCGCTGGCCGTCACCACCATCGCCATCGTCGCCGTCCGGTGGGTCTGCGCCGGAGTAGGGCGTGTGGTCAGGTGGTGGGAGGGCGCGTTGCTCATGTCTCAGCTCCGGCAGCGCCCGGTAGATCACCGCCGCCACCGGCACCGCCACGGCGGCCCCCGCGATCCCGGCCAGGATGCCCCCGATGGCCAGCACCAGGATGATCGCCAGCGGATGGAAGTTGAGCGCCCGGCCCACGATCAGCGGTTGCAGCACGTGGTTTTCGAGCTGCTGCTCGACGATGAGGATGCCGAGGAAGATCAGCGCGTAGACGAGCCCCTTGGCGCCCAGCGTGACCAGGGTCGCGATCGTGCCGGCGAAGAAGATGCCGACGATGGGGATGAAGCTGGCGAAGAAGATCAGCACGGCCAGCGGCGCCCACAGCGGGACCCCCATGCCCGCCAGCACGATGCCCATGATCACCCCGTGCACGGCGGCCACCGCCACGGTGCCCTGCACGTAGTGGGAGAGCGTGGTCCACGCGGCCCGCCCCGCGCGGTCCACGCGCGGCGCCACGCCGCCGAACCCCTTCAGGAACCACGCCCAGATCCGGTCGCCGTCCTTGAGCAGGAAGAACGTCACGAACAGCAGCAGCACGATGGAGGCGAGCACCTCGAAGGCCACCGCGCCGGCGGACAACACCGTGCCGGTGATGGCCGAGCGCTGCGCGTTGACCATCACGGCGATCTCGTCGACGTAGCTGGTGATCTCCGCCTGTTTGAGGTGCAGCGGGCCGGTGATGAGCCACTCCTGCACGGACCTGGCGGTCGCCTGCACCTGCTGGACCAGGTTGGGGAACTCCTCGCCGGCCCGCGCCCCGACGAGCCACCCCGTGCCGGCGAGCACGGTGAGGGCCACCAGCATGGTGATCCACGTGGCGTAGATGGGCCGCATGCCGGCGCCGCGCAGGCGGTTGGTCAGCGGGAACAGCAACGCGGTCAGCAGCAGCGCGATCGCCACGGGCAGCGCCACGAACGTCAGCCTGGCGATCACCTGGATGAAGAAGTAGACGACCACGCCGACGAGGATCAGGCACACGCACCATGCGGCCGTCCTGGCCAGCACGGGCGGCACGAGCTTGGTTGGGTGGTCAGGCAGCACGTGTTCAAGACTGGCACGTCCGGGACCAGGATGCGCACCGATATTCGACCAGGCAGCTCACAGCGTAAAGCCGGCGCCTCCCACAGCCTGGAGATCGGGCGGCTCGAAGCCAAGAGATCGGGCAGCGTACAGCTCAAGGATCAGGCGGCTCACAGCGTAAAGATCGGGCCTGTGCAAGCGGTGGCAAGCGTGTCACCGTCGTGGCCATGAAGGCTGTGGTGGTCCTCATCGTGCTCGCGTCCCTCATCGGCACCCCCGCCCCCGCGTCCGCCTCCCGCGCCGATCTGGCGCTGGACGTGCTCTCCAGCCGCCCCGACCAGGTCACGGGCGGCGACGCCCGCGTCAGGGTCCGCCATCGCCCCGGTGCGCGGGTCACGATCACGCGCAACGGCCAGGACGTCACCGGGGACTTCACGCGCACCCCGGACGGCCTCACGGGCCTGGTCACCGGCCTGGCCGTCGGGGACAACACGGTCACCGCCGCGGCCGGGCCGTACAAGCGCACCCTGAAACTGCGCAACCACCCCATCCAGGGCCCGGTCTTCTCGGGCGCGCACCAGTACCCGTTCCTGTGCAAGACCGAGCGCAGCGGCCTCGGCCCGCCCGCCGTGGACAACCAGGACGGCCAGGGCATGCGCGTGAGCGGCGGCTGGAGCAGGGACTGCTTCGCCCCGACGGTCTCGGACCGCCTCTACCGGTCCACGGACGGCACGTACAAGCCCATGCCGGACGGGCGCCCCGCCGACATGGCCACGACCACGCTGCTGGACGGCCGCACGGTCGACTTCGTGGTACGCCGCGAGCGCGGCGTGATCAACCGTTTCCTCTACTCGATCGCCATGCTCGAGAACGGCTGGAACGGCCGGGCGATCTACCGCTTCGACGGCGGCGTGGCGATCGGCCACGACCAGGGCACGCTCGGCGGCGGCGCCCTCGACCCCTACGGCCTCGGCAAGGGCTACGCGATCCTGCACTCCTCCGGCACCCGCACCTCGACCCACTACAACCTGATCCTGGGCGGCGAGACGGCCCTCATGCTCAAGGAGCGCTTCATCGAGCAGCACGGCCTTCCGCTCTACACGGTGGGCGTCGGCGGCTCCGGGGGCGCCATCCAGCAGTACGTCTACGGCCAGAACCACGGCACCGCGATCATCGACGCCGCGATCCCGCAGTATTCCTATCCGGACATGGTCACCCAGACCATCCACGTGGGCGACTGCGAGCTGCTCGAACGCTACATGGACCACGACCCGCGCTGGGCCAGGTGGGAGGACCGGACGGCGCTCATCGGCATGAACGCCAGTGACACCGTCGCCAACCCCTACACCGGCGTTCCGGGCTCCGACGAGTGCGTCAACGGCTGGCGCGGCCTCACCCCGCTGGCCATGAACCCGCGCTGGACCTCCAACAACGACCCCGAGTGGCAGCGCATGGACCCGCCGGGCGTCAAGGACACCGTGCACTGGACCCACTGGGACGACCTCAAGAAGGTCTACGGCGTGGACGCCGCCGGGTACGCCCGCTCGCCCTGGGACAACGTCGGCGTCCAGTACGGGCTCAAGGCACTGACCGATGGCGTCATCACGCCGGCCGAGTTCCTGGACGTCAACGCGCGGGCTGGCTCGTGGAAGGAGTCGGCCGACATGGTGCAGGAGGGCTGCCCGTTCGTCCCGCCGGCCTGCCCCGCCGACTTCGACCCGTGGAGCGCGCGCAACATGAGCCTGGGCGATCCGGCCCCGAGGCGCACCGGAGATCCGATCGCGATCGCCGGCGTACGGCGCAGCGGCCTGGTGTTCGGCGGCGACATCGACCTCCCGGTCATCGACTGGCGTCACTACCTGGAGGAACGGCTGGACATGCACAACGCCCACCAGTCGTTCGCCGTCAGGAAGCGCATGCTGGACCACGACGGCCGGGCGGGCAACCAGGTCATCTGGTTCACCGACGCGCGTCCCGGCGGGCCGGCGTCCGACCAGACGCCGGAGGCGCTGCGGGTGATCGACGCCTGGATGGACAACATCCGGAAACATCCGGCGCGCGGCGTGGTCGGCAACAAGCCGCCCGACGCCGTGGACCGCTGCTTCGCCACCGACGGCACCCAGCTCGCGGCCGGCCCGCGCGTATGGGACGGCATCCTCGACCGCCGCGCCCCCGGCGCCTGCACCCAGCGTTTCCCGCTCTACTCCACCACCCGCGTCGTGGCGGGCGGCCCGCTGGAGGGCGGCGTCTACAAGTGCCGTCTCCAGCCGGTCGAGCGGGCCGTCGCCAAGGGCCTGTACGGCTCCTGGCAACCCTCGGAGGAGGAGCGGGCGCGGCTGAAGCAGATCTTCCCTACGGGTGTGTGCGACTACTGACCGGCAGCTCGCGCATCGAGCGCAGAGGCGAGGTGATCAGCCACAGGAACGCCAGGCAGGAGCCGGCCGCGGCGGCCAGCAAGGTGTTCCGCACCCCGATCGCCTCGCCCAGCACGCCGCCGAGCAGCCCGCCCAGCGGCAGCGTGCCCCAGACGAGGAAGCGCATGGTGGCGGTCATCCGGCCGAGCAGCGGCTCCGGCGTGATGCTCTGGCGGAAGCTGAGCTGGGTGACGTTGTAGAGCACCACCCCCGCTCCGACGGCGATCTCCTGCAGCACGAAGAGCGCCAGCCGCCAGTCCGCCTCCAGCCACGGCGACACGAACATCAGCGGCGTGGGCACGGCGACGGCCAGCCACATCGCCGGCCCCTGCCCGAGCAGCCGGGTCAGCCTGGCGGCGGCCAGCGCGCCGATGAGCCCTCCGAGCCCGGCGGCGGCCAGGAGCAGCCCGATCACACCGGGGCCCAGACCGAGCTCCCTGGCCAGCAGCAGCAGGACCATCGGCTGGGCCACGGCCGAGAACAGGTTCGCCGTGGCGGTGCAGCCGGCGATCCGGCGCAGCAGCCGGTGCCCCAGCACGAACCTGAGGCCCTCCCCGATCTCCTTCGCCAGACGGCCGCGCCGCCCCGCACGGGCTCCCGCGCGCGCCTCCGGCCGCCGGATCGTCGCCAGGCAGAGCGCCGACCAGGCGAACCCGGCCACCGTGGCGACCAGCGCGAACGGCGCGGTGAGGAGCTGGACCAGATAGCCGCCCGCGCTGGGGCCGCCGAGCTGCGCGACCGTCCGCACCACCTCCAGCGCCGAGTTCCCCTCGACCAGCCGCTCCCGCTCGACCAGCTGCGGCAGGTAACTCTGGTAGGCGACGTCGAAGAAGAGGGTGAAGACGCCGACCAGCAGCGCCACCGCGTACAGCTGGTACATCGTCAGCACGCCCAGCCACCACGCCACCGGCACCGAGACGAGCACCGCGGCCCGCGCCCAGTCGCTGACCACCATCACCACCCGCTTGCGCAGCCGGTCCACGACCGCGCCCGCCGGCAGGCCGATGACCACGAACGCCACCGTCTGGCACGCGGCCAGCGCCCCCACCTCGAACTCCGAGACCCGCAGCGCCGAGACCGCGACCAGAGGCAGCGCCAGCACGAGAACCTGGGAGCCCGCCTGGCTGGCGCTGTCGGCCAGGAACAGCCTGCGGAAGTCACGTTCTCGTAAGAGGTTCACCCGCACGAGAATTCATGACCGATTGATAAAAGTCAACCGGTTATAGGGTAGCCGACCATGGGCATCCAACGCCGCCCGGCCACCGAGGCCGAGGCCCGCGCTCTGGCCTCCTCCGTACGCCTGCGCATCCTGCGCCTCTGCCTGGACCAGGCGCTCACCAACAAAGAGATCGCCGGTCACCTCGGCGCCAACCCGGCCACCACGCTCCACCATGTGCGCAAGCTGGTCGAGACCGGCTTCCTGGCCGCTCAGCCGAGCCGTCCCGGCCCGCGCGGCTCCACCGAGATCCCCTACCGGACGACCGGCAAGTCGTGGGAGATGGACGTGCGGGAGAGCGGGGTCCGGGGCGGCAACGCGGCCATGCTCGACGCCTTCCTGGAGGAGATCAGGGTGCTCGACATCGAGCAGGGCAGCTTCACCAGGCTCGGGCTCAGGCTCACCGCCGCGGGCCACGCGGAGTTGCAGGGGCGGCTGCAGGAGGTGCTCGACGAGTTTCGCGACAGGCAGCCGCCGGTGGACGGCGAGGCGTTCTCACTCTTCATCGCCGTCCACCGGGACGTGGCCCGGGACACCTAGCGGCGGCGTCAGCCCAGGTGGACCTCGACCTTCAGCAGGTCACCGCCGTCCAGCACGAACTCCTCCACGACGCCCGCCGCGCACAGGTCGTCCTGCGCCTGCCGGACGACGTCGATCTCGGGCCCCGAGACGGTCAGCCGGGAGACCTCGGCCCGCATCGACACCTTGGCCTCCGACTTGGCCTTGCGTACCTGCCGGAGCACCTCGGAGGCCACGGTCAGCACCGCCGGGTCGCCGGTGCCGCGCTCGGGGGCGGGCCAGGGCGCCTGGTGCACGGAGCCCTCCCGCCACCACGACCACACCTCTTCGGTGACGAAGGGCAGGAACGGCGCGAACAGCCGCAGCAGCACGTCGAGCGCCTGCCGCAGGGCGGCGTGGGCGGAGGCGGCCTGCGGACCGCTCTCGTAGGCGCGGGCCTTGACCAGCTCCAGGTAGTCGTCGCAGAACGCCCAGAAGAAGCGCTCCACGGCCTCCAGGGCCTTGGTGTGGTCATAGGAGCCGAACGCCTCCCCCGCCTCGCGGACGGCCTCCGACAGGGCCGCCAGCATCGACAGGTCGAGCGGCTCGGTGACCTCTCCGTCGTCGCCGGCCAGCCCGAGCGTGAACCTGGACGCGTTGAGGATCTTGATGGCGAGCCGCCGCCCGACCTTGAGCTGCCCGGCGTCGAACGCGGTGTCCACGCCGTAGCGCCCGTTGGCCGCCCAGTAGCGCACGGCGTCGGAGCCGTGCTGCTCCAGCAGGTCGAGCGGGGTGACGACGTTGCCCTTGGACTTGGACATCTTCTTGCGGTCGGGGTCGAGGATCCACCCGGAGATCGCGACGTCGCGCCACGGCAGCACGCCGAACTCGGCGTGCGACCTGACCACGGTCGAGAACAGCCAGGTGCGGATGATCTCGTGGGACTGCGGCCGCAGGTCGGCGGGGAAGACCCGCTGGAACAGGTCGTCGTCGCTCCCCCACCGGCCGGCGATCTGCGGCGTCAGGGACGAGGTCGCCCAGGTGTCCATGACGTCGGGGTCGGCCATGAAGCCGCCGGGCACGCCGCGCTGCTCCGCGGTGTAGCCGGGCGGCACGTCGGAGGACGGGTCGACGGGCAGCGTGTCCTCCGCCGGCACGATCGGCGCGTCGTGGACGGGCAGCCCCTCGCCGTCGAGGGGATACCACACCGGGAAGGGCACGCCGAAGAAGCGCTGGCGCGAGATCAGCCAGTCGCTGGTGAGCCCCTCGACCCAGTTGTCATAGCGCACCCGCATGTGCGGCGGATGCCAGTCCAGCTCCGTGCCGCGCGCCAGCAGGCGCTCGCGCAGGGCCGCGTCGCGGCCGCCGTTGCGGATGTACCACTGCCGGGTGGTGACGATCTCCAGCGGCTTGTCGCCGCGCTCGTAGAACTTCACCGTGCGCTGCACGGGCCGCGGGTCGCCGTCGAGGTCGCCGGACTCGCGCAGCAGCTCCACGATGCGCTCGCGCGCGCTGTGCACGGTCTTGCCGGCCAGCTCCTTGTACGGCTCCGCCTCCACACCCTCCGGCGCCTCGGCCAGCAGCCGCCCGTCCCAGCCGATGACGGGCCGGGTCGGCAGGTGCAGCTCCCGCCACCAGACGACGTCGGTGAGGTCGCCGAACGTGCAGATCATCGCGATGCCCGAACCCTTGTCCCGCTCGGCCAGCCGATGGGCCAGCACCGGCACCTCGACCCCGAACAGCGGCGTCAGCACCGACGTGCCGAACAGGTCCTGGTAGCGCTCGTCGTCGGGATGCGCGACCAGCGCCACGCACGCCGGGATCAGCTCGGGCCTGGTCGTCTCGATCCAGACCGAGCCCTTCTCCCCGTAGAAGGAGATCCGGTGGAAGGCGCCCGGCCACTCCCGGTCCTCCAGCTCGGCCTGCGCGACGGCGGTGCGGTAGGTGACGTCCCACAACGTCGGCGCCTCGGAGAGGTAGGCCTCGCCGCGCGCCAGGTTGCGCAGGAACGCCCGCTGCGACACGGCCCGCGACTCGTCGCTGATCGTGGTGTAGAGCAGCGACCAGTCCACCGACAGGCCGACCCGCCGCCACACCTCCTCGAACGCCCGCTCGTCGATCGCGGTCAGCTCGTGGCACAACTCGACGAAGTTACGCCGCGAGATGGAGATCTCCCGTTTGCCGGGCTTCTCCGGTGGAACGAAACCGGGGTCGTAAGGCAGCGACGGGTCGCAGCGCACGCCGTAGACGTTCTGCACCCGCCGCTCCGTGGGCAGGCCGTTGTCGTCCCAGCCGATGGGGTAGAAGACCGACTTGCCGATCATCCGCTGGTAGCGGGCCATGATGTCGGTATGGGTGAAGGAGAAGACATGACCGACGTGCAGCGAGCCGGACACCGTCGGCGGCGGCGTGTCGATGGAATAGACCTGCTCGCGCGTCTTGGTGCGGTCGAAACGGTAGGTGCCCTCGTCTTCCCAGCGAGCTACCCATACCTGCTCCAAGCCGTCGAGGGTCGGCTTTTCCGGCATGGACGCATGGCGTAGTCGCTGTTGAGTCATGCCTCCTTATGGTACGGCTTCGCAGGCCGGGACCGCGTAGAGACTAGTGTTCGTTACAAAGGGGAAGGGAGATCGGTATGGCGGAGGACAAGCCCGATATCGCCTGGCGTGTCATCGGTGGCCTGGTGGGTCTGGCGACGGCGTGGGCGGCCAGGAAGATCCTCGGGTTCGCCTGGGTGAAGGCGACCGGCAAGGAGCCGCCCATCGACACCGACTCGCCCGAGGTCAACCTGGGTGAGGCGATCGGCTACGCCGTCCTCATGGGGGTGGGGATGTCCGTGGCGCAGATCGTGGTCAACCGGACCGCCAAGAAGCGCTACGACGCGTGGAAGTCTGTGAAGTCGGTGACTCCAAAGCACTGAGAAACTCGCTGGCCCAGCGGTCCACGTCGTAGGTCGCCACCCGCCGGCGCATGGTGCGCATGCGCCGGGCCAGCTCGTGCGGCGTGGCCCGCATCGCGGCCAGCATCTGCCGCTTGACGTCCTCGACGTCGTACGGATTGACCAGGTAGGCCTGCCGCAGCTCGTCGGCGGCCCCGGCGAACTCGCTGAGCACCAGCGCACCGTGCAGGTCGTGGTGACAGGAGACGTACTCCTTGGCCACCAGGTTCATACCGTCGCGCAGCGGCGTCACGACCATCACGTCGGCGGCCAGGTAGAGGGCGGCCAGCTCCTCGTGGTCGTAGGACTGGTGGAAATAGTGGATCGGCTGGTAGCCGAGCTGGGCGTGCTCGCCGTTGATCCGGCCGACCTGCAGCTCGATGTCGTCGCGCAGCCTGCGGTATTCGTCCACCCGCTCCCTGCTCGGTGTGGCGATCTGCACGAAGACCGCCTCGTTGGGCTGCAGCCGCCCGTCCTTGAGCAGCTCGCCGAAGGCCTCCAGCCGCTGCCCGATCCCCTTGGTGTAGTCGAGCCGGTCCACGCCCAGCAGCACGTGCTCGGGGTCGCCGAGCTCGCCCCTGATCTCCTTGGCGCGCGCCTGGATGTGCGGCTCGCGTACCAGCGTGTCGAGCTGCCCGAAGTCCACGGAGATCGGGAACGCCTGCGTGGTGACGACCCGGTCGTCGAGGAAGATCTCGTTCCCCTTGTACGGCAGCCCGAGCAGCCGCCGGCACAACCGGCGGAAGTTGGAGGCGCCGCCCGGCAACTGGAAGCCCACCAGATCGGCGCCGAGCAGCCCTTCGACGATCTCCTTGCGCCACGGCAGCCGCCAGAACAGCTCGGTGGGCGGGAACGGGATGTGCAGGAAGAACCCGATCCGCAGGTCGGGCCGGAGCCGGCGCAACATCGCGGGCACGAGCTGGAGCTGGTAGTCCTGCACCCAGACCATCGCGCCCTCGTCGGCGGCCTCGGCGGCGGCGTTGGCGAAGCGTTCGTTGACCTCGCGGTAGGCGTCCCACATCGCCCGGTCGAACACCGGCGGCGCCACCACGTCGTGGTAGAGCGGCCAGAGCGTGGCGTTGGAGAAACCCTCGTAGTAGAGCTCGACCTCGCCGGCCGACAGCGGGACGGGAATGAGGCTCATCCGGTCCTGGTCGAACGGCTCCAGCTTCTCGTCCGGCGCCCCGTGCCAGCCGGCCCAGGCTCCGTGGCGCCCCTGCATCACCGGTGCCAGCGCACTGACGAGCCCGCCAGGGCTCCTGCGCCACGAGGCCGCTCCGTCAGGCTCGATCGTGCGGTCCACCGGCAACCGGTTCGCGACGATCAGAAACGAGCTACGGCCAGTCACGCAGTCCTCCTATGGGGTCATGTGTCAGGGGGTGCCGCCCAGAGCGCGGCTCACAGCGGCCGCCACCGGTTCCGGCCCCGCATGGGGAATGATCGCGGCGATATGCGAATCGGGCCTGATGAGCCATGCCTCATCCGGCCCGGCGCCGAGCCTCTCAGCGAGCGAGCCTGTCCCCTCCATCTCCGCGAGCCCGCGAACGGCGAGCGGCGCCGTAGTGACCTTGCCCAGGACCTGCACAAACAAACGCGAATCGCACATATCGCCCAAAAGCACGAGGAATCCATCGCGGCATGACTCGCGCAGCCTTCCACCGGAAAGTGGTACGTCGGGCAGGATGACGCCGGGCGCGGGCGGGCACAGCGCGCCCTTGGGCGGCCGGCCCTGGAACGGCCGCCCCGGCTCCGGCGTGGTCAGCGGCGAGTCCACGTACCAGAACGGCTCGGCGAACCGGCCCGAGTCGATCTCCGCGACCAGGCCGCCCTCCAGCACGGCCCGGCGGCGCATCCGCTCCTCCACGCTCCTGGGCGCGAGGAAGCGCATGGTGGCGGCCGTCACGTCGAGGTTCTCCACGGCGGCGGCGTGCCGCTCGGCGTGGTAGCTCTCCAGCAGCCCGTCGCCCGCCCAGCCGTTGAGCACGAAGGCCAGCTTCCAGGCCGCGTTCTCGGCGTCGGGCACGCCGGAGTTGAGCCCGCGCGCGCCGAACGGGGCCACCAGGTGGGCGCAGTCGCCCGCCAGCAGGACCCGGCCGACGCGCATGCGGGAGGCGATGCGCGAGTGGAAGCGGTAGGTGCTGTGCCAGAGCAGCTCGAACGGCCGATCTCCGATGATTTGCCGGACTTTTCGCGTTATATCGACATCTGTTGGGATGAAGTCTGGCGCGATCTGCCAGTCGATCCTGAACGTCCCGCCGGGACAGGGATGGATCAGCACCTGGCGGCCGGGGTTCCAGACGGGGTCGAAGTAGAAGCGCCGCTCGTCCTGCCGGCCTGGCAGGTCGGCCTTGATGTCGCAGATGAGGAACTGGTCGTCGAACGTCTCCCCCGTGAACGTGACGCCGAGCTCCTGGCGGATCCGCTGGGCCCGCACGCCCGCGCAGGCCAGCACGTACGAGGCGCGCAGCCGCCGCCGGCCGCAGTGCACCGTGACCCCGGAGGCGTCCTGCGTGAACCCGGAGACCTCGTGGTTCCAGCGCACCTCGATCAGCGGCTGGGCGGCGATGACCTCGTCGAGGATCTGCTCGGTGCGGGTCTGGGAGATGTTCACGCACGGCGGGAGCGAGCCCTCGCGCTCGAACTCCCAGGTCATCAGCTCCCGGTCGCGGTAGTAGGTGCGGGCCGTGGTCCAGGCCAGCCCCTCCTCGGCGATCCGGCCCGCGCCGGCGGCGGCCCAGATGTCGAGCACGTCACGCTGCTGGCAGATGGACTTCGACCCGGCCGGGTCCCTCCCGGCCCGCCCGTCGAGCAGCAGCACCTGAACGCCCCAGCGGGCCAGCAGCAGCGCGGCGCTCTGCCCGACCGGGCCCGCGCCGACGACGATGACCTGCGCCTGTGTGCCGTCCGACGCGCTCATGACTGCAACTGGTCCCAGACTTCGCGGTCGCGCTCGGCGGTCCAGACGCGCGGCCGCTCGACGCCGTGCAACTCGTCCCAGAGCCGGGAGACGTTGAACGGCAGGCAGTGCTCGAAGATGGGCCACGAGCCGTAGCGCGGCTCCAGGGCCCGGTGCGTGCGGTGGAACGCCTCCTGGACCGAGCCCGACCCGCCGACCTCGCGCAACATCACGGCCAGGAAGTCACGCGTCTGCGCGATGGCCGCCGCCACGCCCTCCTCGCCGCGCACCACCGCTCCCCTGCCGCCGACCAGTGTCCGCGCCCCGAAGGAGGCCACCCGGTCGAGCGTCCCCGAGGACCAGTCGCGGTGGAAGGCGTCGCCGGTGTAGAGGGCGGCCTGCGACTCGACCAGGTCGCCGGCGAACAGGATGCCCTGCCGGGGCAGCCACGCCACCAGGTCGCCCTCGGTGTGGCCCCGGCCGCAGTGCTGCAGCACCAGGTCGCCCCGGTCGCCGCCCAGGTCGATGGTGAGCCTGTCGCTGAAGGTCGCCGTCGGCCAGGTCAGCCCGGGGATCGACTCGGGCTCCTTGAACAGGCGGGGCATCCTGGCGTACTCGCTGGCCCAGTCCTGCTCGCCGCGCTCGGCGATCAGCTCGCGGGTCTTCTCGTGGGCCACGATCACGTCCGCGCCGAACGCCGACGCGCCCAGCACCCTGACCGCGTGGTAGTGCGACAACACGAGGTAGCGGATCGGCTTGCCGGTGTGCGCGCGCAGCCTGGCCAGCCAGGCGCGGGCGGCCACGGGGGTCGCCAGGGCCTCGAAGCAGACCAGGAAGTCCTCGCCCTCGATCGCGCCCACGTTGGGGTCGCCCTCGGCCGTCAGCGCGTACACGCCGCCGGCCAGCACCTCCAGCACCTGCTTCTTCTCCCCGAGGTCCGCCGACGAGGCGAACGATCTGGCCATCGCTGCTCCTCCCGCTCAGGCGTCGAAGTCCACCCGCACCTCGTAGGTGGCCGGGCGGCTCTGACACGCCAGGACATACCCCGCCGCGAGCTCCTCGCTCTCCAGGGCGTAGTTCTGCTCCATGCCCACCTCGCCCGAGATCAGGCGCACCCGGCAGGTGCCGCAGACGCCGCCCCGGCAGGCGTAGGGGGCGTCGGAGCGGGCGCGCAGGACGGCGGCCAGCACGCTCTCGCCGCCGCGCATGACCACCTCGGTGGTGCGCCCGTCGAGGGTGAACGCCAGCGCCGTCCCTCCCGGGGCGCCCGCCGTCCCTCCTGGAACGCCCGCCGGGCCGTCCTGGCGCGGCTCGCCGGCGTAGAACAGCTCGTAGTGGACGCGGCCGGGCTCGACCCCGCGCAGCGCCCGGCGGGCCGACTCCACCAGGCCGATCGGGCCGCACAGGTAGTAGTGGTCGGCCGCGCCCATGATCGGCAGCAGCCTGGCCACGTCGATCCGGCCCGAGGCGATCGGGGCCTCTTGCGGCTCCCTGCTGAGCACGTGCAGCAGGTTGAGCCGGGGGCCGTGGCGGTCCTTGAGATCGGCCAGCTCCTCGGTGAACATCACCTCCCGGGCCGTCCTGTTGCCGTAGACGAGCGAGAACCTGCTGAGCGGCTCCACGGCCAGCGTCGTGGCCACGAGCGACAGGACCGGGGTGATGCCGCTGCCGGCCGCGACGGCCAGATGGTGGCGCGCCTCCCGCGGGCGCAGCGGGACGTGGAAGCGGCCGAGCGGCGGCATGGCCTCGACCACGTCGCCGGGCGCGAGCCGGTCGTTGGCGTACGCGCTGAACGCCCCGCCGGGCAGCCGCTTGACGCCGATCCTGAGCGGGCCGCCGGCCGGGGAGCAGATCGAGTAACTGCGCCGCACCTCCGCACCGGCCAGGCGGGCGCGGACGGTCAGGTGCTGGCCCTGCACGAACGGCACCCGCTCGGCGAACGTCACGGCCACGGCGTCGTCGGTCAGCCGGTCCACGGCGGCGACCGTCAGCGGGCGGAAACGGCTCACGGGCTCAGATCTCCTTGACGTGGTCGAACGGTTCCAGGCAGTCACCACAGGTGTAGTGGGCTGTGCACGCCGTGGAGGCGAACCTGCTGACCAGGCGGGTCCTGGGCGAGCCGCAGAGCGGGCAGCGGGCGCTGAGCGCCACCGGGACCGGGCCGCCGCCCGGCGCCGGGGCCGCGGCGAGGATCCGGCCCGGCGGTGAGACGCCGTGCTCGCGCAGCTTGCGCCGCCCCTCCTCGGTGATCCAGTCCGTCGTCCACGGCGGGGACCACACGGTCGTGACCAGCACGCCGGGCAGCGCGCGCCGCAGGTCGTCTCGGATGGCGTCCATGGCCGGGCAGCCCGAGTAGGTCGGGGTGATCAGCACTTCGATCCCGCCGTCCGCCGTGTGCCGGACGTCCCGCAGGATGCCCAGATCGCCGAGGGAGACCACGGGCAGCTCGGGGTCGGGAACGGCCGCCGCGACCACCCTGGCCTCGTCGAGCGTCACCACGCCATCGCCCCCACGGCCACCTGCGCCGCCACTTGCGCCGTCACCAGGTCGCCCCGGTGTGCTCGCGGTGCAGGCTCTGCAGCTCGCGCAGCAGCTCGGTGAGGTGTTCCGTGTGCTCGCCCCGGCGCCCGCCCGACCGCTGCGGCGCGTGGTCCGGCGCGTGGTCCGGCGCGTGGTCCGGCGCGTGGTCCGGCGCGTGGTCCGGCGCGTGGTCCGGCATGGCGAGCCCGGCCGCGCGCAGCGCGGCGCCGACGTACGCGGCCCAGGGCTCGCGCAGCCCGGCCCGGCCCTCGAACAGCTCGTCCGTGTACGGCCACAGCGCCTCCAGGGCGCCCGTCGTGCGCCGCCGGCTCTCCGGGGTGCCCCTGCCCAGCCGCGCCGTCCACAGCGCCGCGTAGTCGCGGTGGTAGGCCAGCTCCTTGACCCCCTTGGCGGCCACCTCGTCGCCGGGGTGGCCGGCGTACAGGGCGTGCAGGAAGGCCGTGTAGAGAAGGTGCCTGACGACCGTCTGGGCGAAGTCGCCGTTCGGCTGCTCGACCAGCAGGCAGTTGCGGAAGGCCGCGGGATCGCGCAGGTACGCCAGCTCGTCCTCGTCGCCGGCCCTGGACAGCAGCGCGCGGGCCTGGCCGAGGAGGTCGAGGCTGAGGTTGGCCAGCGCGATGTCCTCCTCCAGCGTGGGCGCCCTGGTGACCCACTCGGCCAGCCGCTGCGACAACACCAGGCAGTCGTCGCCGATCTCCAGCGGGTCGATCACAGATGTCTCACCCCTTCGGGCACCTCGTAGAACGTGGGATGCCGGTAGGGCTTGTCGGCCGCCGGATCGAAGAAGGCGTCCTTCTCGTCCGGCGAGGACGCGGAGATCTGCCCGGCCGGCACCACCCAGATGCTGACGCCCTCCTGGCGGCGGGTGAACAGGTCGCGGGCATGGCGCAGGGCCAGCTCCGCGTCGGGGGCGTGCAGGCTGCCCGCGTGCACGTGGGACAGCCCGCGCTTGGGCCGAACGAACACTTCCCACAAAGTCATGAAATTTCCCCCTGCTGGGCGGCGTAGGCGGTCGCGGCCTCGCGTACCCACGCCCCTTCCTCGTGCGCCCGGCGCCGGTGGGCCAGCCGCTCGGCGTTGCAGGGGCCGTCTCCCGACAACACCCGCTTGAACTCCGACCAGTCGATCGCGCCGTGGTCGTAGTGGCCGCGGCCCTCGTTCCAGCGCAGCTCGGCGTCGGGCAGGCTGAGCCCGAGGACCTCCGACTGGGGCACGACCATGTCGATGAAACGTTGCCGCAGGTCGTCGTTGGAGTGCCGTTTGATGTTCCAGGCCATCGACTGCGCCGAGTGGGTGGACTCGTCGTCGGGCGGCCCGAACATCATCAGCGACGGCCACCACCACCGGTCCACCGCCTCCTGGGCCATCCGCCGCTGGGCGGGGGTGCCGTGGGCGAGGTGGTGCAGCAGCTCGAAGCCCTGCCGCTGGTGGAAGCTCTCCTCCTTGCAGATGCGCACCATGGCCCTGGCGTACGGGCCGTAGGAGCAGCGGCAGAGCGGCACCTGGTTGACGATGGCCGCGCCGTCCACGAGCCAGCCGATCGCGCCCACGTCGGCCCAGGCCGGCGTCGGATAGTTGAAGATCGAGGAGTAGCGCTGGCGGCCCTCGTGCAGCGCGTCCAGGAGCTCGGCCCGGTCGGCGCCGAGCGTCTCGGCGGCGCCGTAGAGGTAGAGGCCGTGGCCCGCCTCGTCCTGCACCTTCGCGAGCAGGATGGCCTTGCGCTTGAGGCTCGGCGCGCGGGTGATCCAGCGGCCCTCCGGCTGCATGCCGATGATCTCGGAGTGGGCGTGCTGGGCGATCTGCCGGATCAGCGACCTGCGATAGGCGTCCGGCATGCCGTCGCGCGGCTCCACACGCTCGTCGGCGGCGATGATCTGGTCGAATCCGGTCACCATTCGTAGAACCCCTTTCCGCTCTTGCGTCCCAGCTCTCCGGCGGCGACCTTGTCGCGCAGCAGCCGGGGCGGCTCGAACCGGGGGCCGAGCCGGGCGTGCAGGTAGTCGGCGATGGCCAGCCGCACGTCGAGCCCGACCAGGTCGCCCAGCTTCAGCGGCCCCATGGGATGGCCGTAGCCGAGCGCCATGGCCGTGTCGATGTCCTCGGCGGCGGCCACGCCCTCCTCCACCATGCGGATGGCCTCCAGCCCGAGCAGCACGCCCAGCCTGCTGGTGGCGAACCCGGGCGAGTCGTTGACCACCACGCTCGTCTTGCCGACGTGCTCGACGGCCTGCCTGGCCCGCGCCAGCACCTCGCCGGGCGTGGCCGTCGTGACCACGATCTCGACCAGGCGCTGGACGGGGACCGGGTTGAAGAAGTGCAGGCCGATGAGGCGGCCGGGGCGGTCGAGGGCGGCGGCCAGCTCGCCGATGGACAGCGAGCTGGTGTTGGTGGCCAGGACGGCGCCGGGGCCGATCACCGACTCGGCCGCGGCCAGCACCTCGGCCTTGAGCGCCGGATCCTCCGGCACCGCCTCGATCACCAGCTCGGCGTCGGCGGGCACCGGGGCCATGGCGAGCCTGGACAGGGCCTCGTCCTTGTCGGCCAGGCCCTTGGACTCGGCGATGGTCAGGCCCTCGGCGATCCGCCATCGGGCCGCGTCGGCCCGCGGCTCCTGCACGGTGACGGCATCGCCCTTGACCAGGAAGACCTGCGCGATCCCCGCGCCCATGCGCCCGCCGCCGATCACCGCCACCTTCACGACCGCCTCCTCACTTCTTCGCTGCCTGCGCCGGCGCTCAGGCCGGTCGCCTGGACTGCACCACGTGGAAGCGGCCGGCGACGTAGCCGGGATCGGTCAGCGAGGCCGTGGCCGCCGGGTTGGCGCCGCTGCCGTGGTAGTCGCTGAACGCGGCCGACTGGTTGACGAAGACGCCGCCGGTCAGGTTGCACGACAGGTTGACGCCCGCGTCGACGGCCGCCCGTTCGGCCTCGTCGAGCACGTCGGACGAGGTGGAGTAGGCGGCGGCGGTGAGCGCCCCGCGGGCCTTGATCGTACGGCGCAGCGTGTCCAGGCTCTCGCGCGTCGACCCCGTCGCGATGACGAACGAGATGGGCCCGAAGTGCTCGCGCCCGTAGACGTCGGCCCGCGACGCGTCCACCCGGACGATCACCGGCGTCCGCACCACCGCGTCCGGGAAGGCCGGGTGCTTGATCGAGCGCGACTCCAGCACCACCTCGCCGAACGCCGCCGCGGCCTCCACCCGCGCCAGGACGTCGGGGTTGACGATGGCGCCGGTCAGCTCGACCGCGCGGGCGTCGTTGCCGAGCAGCTCGCCGACCGCGTCGGCCAGCCCCGAGGCGACCTCGTCGAAGCTCTTGTGTCCCTCGTCGGTCTCGATGCCGTCCGCGGGGATGAGGATGTTCTGGGGCGCGGTGCACATCTGGCCGCTGTAGAGCGCCAGCGAGAACGCCAGGTTGCCGAGCATGCCGCGCCAGGAGTCGGTGGAGTCGATGACGATCGTGTTGACCCCGGCCTTCTCGGTGTGCACGAGCGCCTGGGTCGCGTTCCGCTCCAGCCAGTCGCCGAACTCCGTCGAGCCGGTGAAGTCGACGACGCGGACGTCGGGGTGGGTGGCGAGGGTCGTGGCCAGCCCTCTGCCCTCCTCCACGGCGAGGGAGACCAGCGCGGGGTCGAAGCCGGCCTCGGCGAGCACCTCGCGGGCGATCAGCACGGTGATCGCGAGCGGCAGCACGGCGCGCGGGTGCGGCTTGACGATCACCGGATTGCCGGTGACGAGCGAGGCGAACAGGCCCGGGTAGGCGTTCCAGGTCGGGAACGTGTTGCAGCCGATCACCACGGCGACGCCTCTGGGCACGACGGTGAAGCGCTTGTCCAGGACGAGCGGGTCGCCCTTGGCCGGCTTCGCCCAGCGGGCCGTGGCGGCCGAGGAGGTCATGGCGGCGTAGCCGTACGCGATGGCCTCCAGGGCGCGGTCCTGGGCGTGCGGGCCGCCGGCCTGGAAGGCCATCACGAACGCCTGCCCGGTCGTGTGCTGCACCGCGCCGGCCAGCTCGAAGCTGCGCTGGTTGATCCGGTGGACGATCTCGGCGCAGGCCAGCGCGCGGGCCTCGGGCCCGGCGTCCCGCCAGGCGGGCAGCGCGGCCTTGGCCGCGCCGATGAGCTCCTCCGCGATCGGCTGCGGATAGGTGACGCCGAGGTCGATCCCGAACGGGGAGCGCTCCGCGCCGATCCAGGACCCGGTGCCGGGCTGTTCGAGGGGGAAGGGTTTGCCGAGGTAGGACTCGAACGCCTCCTTGCCGCGCTCGGCCGCTCCCTCGCCGTAGACGCGCGGGCTCGGCGACTCGGGATAGGCGCTCCAGTAACCCCGGCCCGCGATGGCGGAAAGGGCTTTCTCCAGAGTCTCGCGGTGCTGTTCGAACATCGTTTCCACCCTCTTGACAGGAACAGTCCAGCCGTGTTGTGTTTACCGAACATTCGGTCAGTTGACAAGGGAGACTTGCGTTGGAAAGCGCGCGTCGAAACCCCCCGGCACCGGAAGAGCTCGATCCCGTCGAGCGCGTCTCCCTCGACGAGCTGATGGCGCTGCAACTCGAACGCCTGCGCTGGACGCTCGGCCACGCCTACGACAACGTCCCGCTCTACCGGCGGAAGTTCGACGCGGCGGGCGTGCATCCGAGCGACTGCAAGGAGCTCGGCGACCTGGCGAAGTTCCCCTTCACCGGCAAGCAGGACCTGCGCGAGTGCTACCCGTTCGGCATGTTCGCGGTCCCGCGCGAGCGCGTGGCCAGGATCCACGCCTCCAGCGGCACCACCGGCCGGCCGACCGTGGTCGGTTACACCATGCGGGACATCGACACCTGGTCGGAGGTCATGGCGCGCTCGATCCGCGCCGCCGGCGGCCGGCCGGGCGACATCGTGCACGTGGCCTACGGCTACGGGCTGTTCACCGGCGGGCTCGGCGCCCACTACGGGGCCGAGCGGCTGGGCTGCACGGTGGTGCCGGTCTCGGGCGGGATGACGTCCCGGCAGGTGCGGCTCATCACGGACTTCCGGCCCGACGTCATCATGGTGACGCCGTCGTACATGCTCGCGCTGCTGGACGAGTTCGCCGCGCAGGGCCTGGATCCCCGGGCGTCGTCCCTGCGGATCGGGATCTTCGGCGCCGAGCCCTGGACCGAGCGGATGCGCGCCGAGATCGAGGACCGCTTCGACCTGCACGCCGTCGACATCTACGGCCTGTCGGAGGTGATGGGCCCCGGCGTGGCCGCCGAGTGCGTGGAGAGCAAGGACGGCCTGCACGTCTGGGAGGACCACTTCTATCCCGAGACCGTCGACCCCTTCACGGGCGAGCCGGCGGAGTCGGGCGAGCTGGTCTTCACCAGCCTGACCAAGGAGGCCATGCCGGTCGTCCGCTACCGCACCCGCGACCTGACCACGCTGCTGCCCGGGACCGCGAGGCCGGCCTTCCGGCGCATGGCGAAGGTGACGGGCCGCACCGACGACATGATCATCCTGCGGGGCGTGAACGTGTTCCCGACCCAGATCGAGGAGCT
The DNA here is from genome assembly GCF_053592075.1 of Nonomuraea sp. NPDC002799. NCBI lineage: Bacteria > Bacillati > Actinomycetota > Actinomycetes > Streptosporangiales > Streptosporangiaceae > Nonomuraea > Nonomuraea sp. NPDC002799. Next base: position 27,152 of record NZ_JBSFVA010000014.1, on the reverse strand, counting down.
CGTCCTGCGGACGGCGGGCCTGTCGCCGCACTTCCAGCTCCACCTGACCCGCCCGGAGCGGCTGGACGTGATGACCGTCAGGGTCGAGGCGCGGCCGGGGTTCGAGGGCCGCGCGGCGGCGGGCGAGGCGCTGCGCCGGGCGGTCAAGGACGGCGTCGGCGTCAGCGTCGAGGTCGAGGTCGTGGATCCGGAGACGCTGGAGCGCTCGGTGGGCAAGCTCCGACGGGTCGTCGACCGGCGCGGATTAACAAAGGGGGATAATTAGCCATATGGCCGCTCCAACTCCCACACGCCGGCGCGGGCACGACCCCGAGTCCGTGCTCGCCATCGCCGTGGGCGTCTTCAACGAGCGCGGCTACGACGGCACGAGCATGGAGGACCTGGCCAGAGCCCTCGGCATGACCAAGTCGGCCATCTACTACCACGTGCCGGGCAAGGAGCAGCTGCTCGCGCGGGCCCTCGACCGGGCGCTCGACGGGCTGTTCGCGATGGTCGCCGACGAGCGCGCCGTCGCGGGGCCCGCGATCGACCGGCTGGAGTGGGTCGTCCGGCAGAGCGTGCGGATCCTCGTCGACCGCCTGCCGTACGTGACGCTGCTGCTGCGGGTGCGCGGCAACAGCCCCACCGAGCAGGCGGCGCTGGAGCGGCGGCGGGAGTTCGACAGATTCGTCAGCGACCTGGTCAGGCAGGCGGCGGCGGAGGACAACATCCGGCCGGACGTGGATCCCGCGCTGGTGACCCGGCTGCTCTTCGGCACGGTGAACTCGATCACCGAGTGGTATCAGCCCACCCGTGGCGCGTCGGCGGACGATCTGGCCGACGCGCTGCTGAAAGTGACCTTCGACGGGCTAAGGATCTAGCTCGTCGCGGTGCCGGGGCCCGACCTGGGGCCGCGCGGCGTCCGCGGGCAGCTTGCCCCGCAGGTCGTTGCGTACCGCCTGGCCGAGCTTCTTCGTCGCCATCCGGTTGAGCGCGCCGCCCGCCACCGCCCCGGTGAGGAACGGACCGAGCGTGGTCAGATGGCGACCGAGCGTGCGCAGCAGACGGTTGCGCAGCGCCGTCTTGGTGGCCGCGCCGAGCGCGAGCGAAACGGACGTCGGGGTGAGGGGGTCGATCCCGCGTTGTTTCGCCCAAGCGGCGGTAAAGGCGACCGCGCGCTGGGCGCCGGAGCCCTGAACGCGCACTCCGTAGACCTCGTGCAGCTCGGCGAGCAGCTTCACCTCGATGGCGGCGACCACGATGGTCTCGGCCACGAGCTGCGCGGGGGCGGAGAGAAGGAGGGGTGGTGCGGCGAACTCGGCCGCCGCGAGTGCTCCGCCGATGGCGCCGACCGTCATGGTCGCCTTCTGGGCGGTGCGCACCAGATCGTCGGCGAGTTGCTCACCGGACAGGCCGTGATGATGCTCGGCGAGGGTGTGCAGGTCCCTGATCGGGATGCGGGGCGCGATGTTGAGGAAGACGTCCGCCAGCCAGCGCCCCCGGTCCGCGCCGGTCGCCCGCGCCCTTTTAGCCCCGGCGGCCAGCGCCAGGGCGAGTCGGCCGAGCAGCCTGCGCCGCTCGGCCGGCTCCAGTTCACCGGACGCGGTGAGCCTGCCTACGAGCTCGCCGACCTCGCGATCGGGGTCGGCGATCTCACTGCCTGGTTGACGATCTTTCTCTGGTACGGCCACGCGATGCCTCCCTGGTCAGGCGGCGCACTCCCGGCAGACCTGCTGGCCGTTCCTCTCGGAGGCCAGCTGGCTACGGTGGTGCACCAGGAAGCAGCGTGAACAGGTGAACTCGTCGGCCTGACGGGGGATCACCCGCAGGGAGAGCTCTTCGTTGGACAAATCCGCGCCGGGCAGCTCGAGCGACTCGGCCAGGTCGGTCTCGTCGATGTCGATGCTGCCGGACGACTTGTCGGTGCGCCGCGCCTGAAGTTCCTGGAGGCTGTCCTCCCCCAGGTCGTCGTCTGTCTTACGCGGGCTGTCGTAGTCGGTAGCCATTGTGCTTACTCCATCCCCCTCATCTATATGTCTTCGCGCTCATCGCGCGTCTTCTAACGTCCGGGAGGCCCATCTTGTGCCCGTTCCGCCGGGGAGATTTCCCATCGGTACCCCGCGGGAACACACCACGAACCTCCCAACACGTCAGGGCCTGCTGCCGACGGCAATGGTTAGCCAAATATGGCGAAACCCACAGCCTTGGCGTCATGCACCACCGTGTTCGACGGCACATCCAACCACATGTACGGCGAGAACGAGACGCCCCCTGCGCATCAACACGCGGACGAACGCCCTGGAGCAACACCTGCGTCAGCGCCTCGGGAGCCGAATGGTCACCACAAGTCCTCCACCATCACGTGGCACGGCGGACACATTTCCGCCGTGCGCCTGCACCACCGCACGGACGATGGACAGCCCCAGCCCCGCCCCCTTGGCCGATTCCACCCGGTCCGCGTGGAGCCTCCTGAAGGGCTCGAACAGGCTGTTCACCTCGTACGCCGGGACGTGTTGTCCCGTGTTGGCCACCTGAACAACCAAGGCCCCGTCCACCATTCCCGTCCGGATCCATACTTTTCCGTTTTCGGGAATGTTGTACTTGACCGCGTTCTCGAGCAGGTTGCTCACGGAGCGCTCCAGCAGCACAGGATCGCCTACGGTAGGCGCGCTGACCAGTTCGGTGGTTACCGTAACCCCGTGTTCCCGGGCGAACGCGGTGACCTGTTCCACAGCCGTCTGAGCGACTTCCTGAACGTCGAGCGGTTTGCGCACCGCGAGTTCGCGTTCGCTCCTGGCGAGCAGCAGCAACCCCTCGATGAGCTTCTCGTTGCGCGCGTTGACTTCGAGGAGGGTACGCCCCAGCGCTTTGAGATCCTGCGACGCCTCGGGATCGGACAGGGCGATCTCCAGGACCGTCCGGTTAATCGTGAGAGGAGTTCGCAATTCGTGGGAGGCGTTGGCCACGAATCGGCGCTGGGTGTCGAAGGCCACGTTCAGCCGGGTGAGCATGTCGTCGAAGGTGTCGGCCAGCTCTTTGAGCTCGTCGTTGGGGCCCTCCAGATCGATGCGCTGGTGCGCGAGCGTGCTCTCCGAGAGCTTGCGCGCCGCGCCGGTCATCTTCGCCACCGGCCGCAGGGCCCGGTCGGCGACGAAGTAGCCGATGATGAGCGCCAGGATGCCCACGCCCAGCAGCGCGAGGAAGGCGTTCTGCAGCAGCACCTCACGCGCCCTGACGACGGCCGCCTCCTTGGCCTCCGCCCACTGCGCCTGCATGATGGCCGCGTCGATGGCGTCCACGCCCCGGGTCCGCAGGTCGGGCCAGGCATCGCCGATGGTGTTGCCGACGATGTAGTACATCGAGGACAACAGCACGGCGGCGGCCGCGAACACCATGACCCCGTAGGTGAGCGTGAGCCGCCAGCGGATGCTGAGCTTGCCGGGCAGCTCCCTGACCCGTGCGATCGTCGTCCGCTGGGCCACCGGGTGGTCCGGCGGGGGCGGGCCGTCCCAGGCGGGCGGGCCGCTGGGCGGCGGCGCCTGCTGCACCCGGGTCGTCTTCCTGGCCGAATGCGGGCTGATCATCGGGTGCGTGGGCCCGGCCTCGTGTTCTGGCCGTTCGGTCACAACTTGTATCCAACCCCGGGCACGGTCTCGATCACCTGCGGCTCGCCCAGTTTCTTACGCAGCGTCATCATGGTCACCCTGACCACGTTCGTGAACGGGTCGATGTTCTCGTCCCAGGCCTTGTCCAGCAGGTCCTCCTGGCTGACGACGGCGCCCTCGGCGCGCATCAGCTCTTCCAGGACCGCGAACTCCTTCTTGGTGAGCACGACCTCCTTGCCGTCGCGCTCCACCAGCCGCTTGCCCGGGTCGAGCCGGATCCCGCCGCGCTCCAGGACCGGCGGCAGCGCGGGCGCCGAGCGGCGGCCGAGCGCGCGCACCCTGGCGACCAGCTCGATGAACACGAACGGCTTGGCGAGGTAGTCGTCGGCCCCCAGGCCGAGCCCCTCCACCTTGTCGTCCACGTCGCCCGACGCGGTCAGCATCAGGATCCGCGAGGCGGTCCGCTGCTCCACCAGCTGGCGGCACACCTCGTCGCCGTGGACGACCGGCAGGTCGCGGTCCAGCACGATCACGTCGTAGTCGATGTAGGAGGTCCGCTCCAGCGCGCCGCCGCCGTCGTAGGCCACGTCCACCGCCATGGCCTCGCGCCGGAGGCCGGTCGCGATCGCGTCGGCGAGCACCCGCTCGTCCTCAACCACCAGCACTCGCACGGCGGTACACCTCTCTCCGATTTTGGTGTCCCATTCTGCCCACAGCGTCGATAAGCGCACGGTAAGGCATGTTCAAGGGACGGTGACCTCCGTGTGAGGGAACGCACGAGAAATTCATGTTTCGGAGGGCGACAAGCCGGGGTATGCCAGCGGGACACCCATTGCCCGGATATTTGCCGGCGACGGGCACCCTTCGCCCTACACGGATCGAACCCCTAGAGAGTAGGTGAGATGGGCGAGTTCACGACCACGATCGAACACCGCCTCGACCAGGCTTATAAGGGCCTGTCCGAGGCCCGCAGCACCGGCGACGACTACCTCGCCGACACCCTCACCGCCGAGATCGAGGACCTGCGCAGACTGGCCGACGATCATGGCATCCCGTTGCCCCGCTGACCGCACGGACGGCCGGAGCCCCGCTCCGGCCGTCCCGTCACCATCAGACCTCAGGCGTCGCGCTCGGGATCGAGCGGTGCCAGCAGGTCGTGTACCTCTTCGAACAGGCCCGGAGCTGCGCACAACGCGAATTCCGGGCTGACCGGCCGGCCGTTCAGCCCGCCGAGCCGGGCGCCCGCCTCGGTCGCCACCAGGCCCGCCGCGGCGAAGTCCCAGTGGTTGACGCCCCGCTCGTAGTAGGCGTCCACCCGGCCCGCCGCCACCGAGCACAGATCGATGGCGCATGACCCGCCACGCCTGATGTCACGCACGCGGGGCACCACCGCGGCGACCACCTGGCCCTGCACCGCGCGCCGGGCGGCGAAATAGCCGAAACCGGTCGAGACCAGCGCCTGGGCGAGCGGCACCCCGCTGTTGCAGCGCAGCCGGCGGTCGCCGAGCCAGGCTCCCTGGCCGAGCGCGGCCGTGAAGACCTCGCCGCGCGCCGGCACGTTGACGACCCCCGCCACGATCTGGCCGCCGACCTCGACGGCGATCGACACCGCCCAGTCCGGCAGGCCGTACAGGAAGTTGACGGTGCCGTCCACGGGGTCGACGATCCAGCGCACGTCGGACTCGCCGGGATCCTCGCCGCCCTCCTCGCCGAGGATCCTGTCACCGGGCCTGGCGGCCAGGACGCGGGCGCGGATGAGCTCCTCCGAGGCCTTGTCCAGCGTGGTCACCACGTCGGTGGGGCTGGACTTGGTCTCGATCTCCACGGACATGGTGGGCCGCCTGGCGAGCAGCATGTCGCCCGCCTCGCGGGCGATGTCCTCGGCCAGCTTCAGGAAGTCCGTCATCAGGCCACCGAGTCCGGGCGCTGCCACTCCTGGCCGAGCACGTGCTGGGCGAGGAAGGCGAGCACGGTCTCGTACCAGGCGACGGAGTTGCCCGGCTTGAGGATCCAGTGGTTCTCGTCGGGGAAGTACAGGAACTTCGACTCCACCTCGGTGCGGCGCAGGTCCCACCACAGGCGCAGGCCCTCGCCGATCGGCACGCGGTAGTCCTTGTCTCCATGGATGACGAGGAGCGGCGTGGTGATCTTGTCGAGCGACCGGTGCGGCGACAGCAGGTCGTAGCGCTCGGAGCCGACCTCGCCGAACTCGCGCTGCCAGTACATCGAGGCGTCGGTGGTGCCGGCGAACTGGTCGAGGTTCCACAGCGAGGCGTGGGTGACGATCGCCTGGTAGCGGTCGCTGTGGCCGGCCAGCCAGTTGGCCATGTAGCCGCCGAACGAGCCGCCCATGGCGGCGACGCGCTCGTGGTCGATCTCGGGCCTGGCCAGGGCCACGTCCACGATCGCGTCGAGGTCGGCCTGGGTGCGCGGGCCCCAGTTGCCCCAGCCGCGGTCGATCATCTCCTGGCCGTAGCCGGTGGACAGGCACGGGTCGGGCATGAGGACGGCGTACCCGTGGGCGGCCATGATCCACGACTGCCAGCGCCACTGCCAGTCGTTCCACGAGCCGAGGGGGCCGCCGTGGATCCACAACAGGAACGGCGCCGGGTCGTCGGCGGAGGCGCCCTCGGGCAGCACGAGCCAGCCGCGGATCGTGGCGCCGTCGTCGGCGGTGGCGGAGATCTCGGTCAGCGTGCCGGGCACCTCGGGGCGCGGCGCGGGCGAGGGCAGGTCGGTGATCTCGCCGGTGGCGACGTCGACCCTGGCCGGCGCGGGCGCCAGGGCGACGCTGCTGCGCAGGGCGTAGACGAAGCGGCCGTCGGCGGAGGCGCTGAGGCCGGCGTAGGCGGCGTCGTCACCGGTCAGGCGGGTCGTCTCGCCGTCCAGCGGAACGCGGAAGATCGGGCGGCGGCCCCGGTGGTCGGCCACGATGTAGACGGCCGAGGAGTCCGGCGCCCACTCGATGGCGGCGGGGAAGAGCTCCGGCGCGTACGCCCGGCCCGCGCCGGTGGCCAGGTCGGCGATCCACACCTCGGTGCGCGCCGACACCTCCAGCCCGGTGAGGCGCGAACGCGCGCAGGCGACCTTCGTCCCGTCAGGGGAGATCGCGATCGGGCCCGTGTGGTCGTGTCGGTCATCGCTCAGAAGGGTGCGCCGCTGGCCCGTGGCCACGTCGATCGCCACCAGGTCGGTACGCGACTCGCCCTTGGGCAGGTAGGTGCACCACGTGGTGATCAGGGTGGCGCCGTCGGCCGTCAGCTCGAAGTCGGCGTCGCGCAGCGCCTCGCCCGCGTCGGGGGTCAGGTCGCGCACGTCCTCCAGCCGGTCGCCGCCGAGCCGGGCGGCGAACAGCCTGGTGCGGCCGGGACCGAGGTCGTGGTCCCAGTAGCGGACCGGGTAGCCCTCGTGCAGGATGGCGCTGATCCCGGCGTCCTTGCGGGCCTTGCGCCGCTCCTCGTCGGCCGCCTCCTCGCCGTCGAGCACCTCGGAGGCGAACACGACGACGTCGCCGGACGTACGGACCGTGCCGATGCCGCCGGGGCGGGTGGCCACCTGGCGGGCCTCGCCGCCCGCGCGGGGCAGCAGCCACAACGCCGGCACCTCGTCGGTGGAGTCCTTGACGGTCGGGTCGGGCCGCGCGGAGGTGAACAGCACGTCGCCCCCGTCGGTGAAGACGGCCGGCGACTCACCCTTAGCCGAGCGGGTGAGCCGGTAGGGCTCACCGTCGAGGGGGATCGCCCAGAGCGCGGTGCCGAAGGACTTGCCGTCAGGGTTGAGGGACTGCACGGCCGAGACAAGCCTGGATCCATCAGGCGAAAGCCTCAGCGATTGCACCCGGGGGATGGCCACATAGTCACGTATGTCATTGAATGCGCTCACTCGATCGAACCTACCTCGCAGGAGGGACCGCGCACACTCCCGCATAGGGTTGTCACGTGGGAAATTACGACGCTGTGCTGGTCCTGTCGTTCGGGGGGCCGGAGGGCCCGGACGACGTGCTGCCGTTCCTGGAGAACGTCGTGCGCGGCCGCGGCGTGCCGCGCGAGCGGCTGCTCGAGGTCGCCGAGCACTACCAGGGCTTCGGCGGGATCAGCCCGATCAACCGGCAGAACCGCGACCTGGTCGAGGCGCTGCGCCCGGTGGCCGGCGTCCCGGTCTACTGGGGAAACCGCAACTGGCACCCGTTCGGCGAGGACACCGTGCGCCGGATGCAGGCCGACGGGATCCGGAAGGCGGCCGTGTTCGCGACGTCGGCGTTCGCCGGCTACTCCAGTTGCCGCCAGTACTACGAGGACATCGCCAGGATCTCCGTCGAGGGCGGCCCCGAGCTGGTCAAGATGCGGCACTTCGGCGACCATCCCGGGTTCGTGGCCGCGATGGCCGACCACACGCGGGCCGCCCTGGAGCGGCTCGGCCGCGACGACGCCCGGCTGGTGTTCACCGCCCACAGCGTCCCGGTCTCCATGGCCGACAGCGCCGGCCCGTCGGGCGGCCTGTACGAGGCGCAACTCCGCAGGAGCGCCGAGCAGGTCAACCAGGCGCTCGGCCGCACCGAGCCGTGGGACCTGGTGTGGCAGTCGCGCAGCGGCCCGCCGCAGGTGCCGTGGCTGGAGCCCGACGTCTGCGACTTCCTGCGCAAGACGGACGCCCGCTCGGTCGTGCTGGTGCCGATCGGGTTCGTCTCCGACCACATGGAGGTCGTCTACGACCTCGACACCGAGGCCAGGCAGGTCGCCGCCGAGCGGGAGCTGCCCATGGAGCGGGCGGCGACGGCGGGGACGCATCCGCGCTTCGTCCGGATGGTGCGCGAGCTGATGGACGAGCCCGAGCCCGTCCCCTGCGCCCTCACCTGCTGCCCGGCGCCGCGCCGGCGGCCTCAGGCCGCTCAGGCGTAGGCCTTGGCGTACGCGTCGGCGATGCCCATGACCTTGTTCACGTAGTCCCACGAGTGGTTGTAGAACCAGATCGCCTTGCGCAACCGCTCGCCGCCCAGGCCCGCCTTGTTGGCGCACAGGTAGTTGGCCGCGCCCGGCACGGCGTCGTACGGGCTCCAGATGTCCTTCTTGCCGTCGGCGTCGCCGTCCACGCCGTAGTGCTTCCAGGTGGCGGGCATGAACTGCATCGGCCCGAGCGCGCCCGCGCTGGAGGGGCCGTTGTTACGGCCGTGACTGCTCTCCACCTGCCCGATCGCGGCCAGCACCGTCCACGACAACCCGGGGCAGCGGGTGGCGGCGAGCTTGTAGAGCTCCAGGTAGCTGGCCGGCCGGCCCACGCTCGCGGTCTGGGGCTGCTGCTGCTTGGGGACCGGCGTCGTGGCGCGGTGCTCGGTGTCCAGCATGACGACCTGGGCCTTCTTGCCGAGCAGCTTGCGCACCCCCCGCTCGCTGATCTTGCCCGGCTTGCCGTGCAGCAACACCGCGACCCCCGCGGCGAACCCCAGCGACCTGCCCAGCTCCGCGCTCACCAGCCCGTCCACGCCCTTGAGCCCGAGGGCGGCCGAGGCCGCGGCCCGCAACCTCGGACCGCCGTCCACCTGGTACGTCGCGCCCAGCACCATCCCGAATCTGCGGAGCGCGGCCGAGTCGGCGACCAGCTCGCCCCTGCCCAGCGCGCTCCACACGGCCGGCTGGTCGGCGACGGGCTGCGGGGTCCAGGCGCGGAAGCCGGCCGGGTCCACGGCCAGCAGGTTCAGGCTGGTGCCCGACACCTTGACCGCTCCCGCGTCCACCACGGCGACCTTCTGCACGTACTTCAGCTTGCTGAGCGCGAGCCTGGTCTTCCTGGGCACGCCCGCCGGGGCGATGGCCAGCACGCGGGGCGGGGCGGAGGTGACGCCGGGGCCGCCCTGCCCGAAGTCGGTGACCGGTTCGGTGGTGGGCACGAGCTGGTCGAGGCCCGGGGAGGTGCGCGGCTTCGGCTGTTGCCGGCGTACGGGCTCCTGGGCGGGCTTGACCAGGCCGTCTCCTACGAGCACGACGGCCACGCCCGTCGCGACCGTGACCGTGAGCACGGCGATGATCATGAGCATGACCGCGCGGAAGGAGGGAAGACCGGACACTTGGGACACGTTAACCCACGCGCCCGAGAAAGCACTTGCCATCCGGACATATGGTGCGCAAGGGTTGATTGCTCGAGTAAGGGGGAAACTGCGTGGTCGGGCCTTACCGGGGGTTGTTCGAAAGGCCCGGAGTCAAGGCGTTCGTGCTGGCCGGGCTCATCGGGCGGATGCCGATGTCCATGCTCGGCATCGGCGTCGTGCTGCTGATCTCCACCCTCACCAAGTCGTACGCCACCGCCGGCGCGGTGGCCGCCACCACCAACGTCGCCTTCGCCGTGGCCGCTCCCCTGTCGGGCCGGCTCGTGGACAGGTTCGGGCAGGGGCGGGTGATCCCGCCGTTCGTCATCGTCAACGCGCTCGCGCTGGCGGCACTGATGATCTTCGTCGGAACCCGCCTGCCCGACTGGACGTTCTACGCCTCGGGCCTGGTCGTGGGCGCCACCTCGTTGTCGATCGGCTCGATGGTGCGGGCCCGCTGGTCGGCCATCCACGGCGGCTCGGAGCGGCTGCACACCGCGTTCGCGTTCGAGTCGGTGGTGGACGAGGTCGTCTTCGTCACCGGCCCCGCCCTGGTCACGGTGCTCGCGACCGCCGTGAACCCGTACGCCGGCCTCATCGTGGCGCTGATCTGCATGCTGCTCGGCTGCCTGGTGCTGGCGGGGCAGCGGCGCACCCAGCCGCCCGTCCAGCCGCTCAAATCGTCCTCGGGCACGCCCATCCGGATCCCCGGCATCGCGCTGCTGGCCTGCGTCTATCTGGCGCTGGGCGCGATCTTCGGCTCCGTCGACCTGATCACGGTGGCGTTCGCGGAGGAACACGGGGCGAAGTGGGCCTCGGGGTTCCTGCTGGCCTGCTTCGCGGGCGGGTCGATGGTGTCGGGGCTCTGGTTCGGGTCGAGGAACTGGCGGATCCCGCTGCGCACGCGGTTCGTCCGGGCGCTGGCCCTGTTCGTGGTCGGGCTGGCGCCGATCATGTTCATCGACGTCCTGTGGATCATGGCGGCAGCGCTGTTCCTGGGCGGCTTCGCCATCTCGCCGACGCTCATCACGGGCTTCTCGATCACCGAGCGGCTGGTGCCTCCGTCCCTGCTCACCGAGGGCATGGCGTGGATCTCGACCGCCATCGGGTTCGGCGTGGCGCTGGGGGCGTGGGCGGGCGGCCGGCTCACCGAGACGTACGGCGCCTCGGACGCCTACGCCTTCTCGTTCGGGGCCGCGATCCTCGCCGTGGTCGTGGGCATCGGAGGTTCGGGTTTGCTGAGACTTCCCCGCCCTCCTTCACCCACGGACGCTTGATCCGCTACCGTCGGGACATCCCTCGCAACAACCTCCACATTGGAAGCATTAGCTATGTCCCGACAAATCACTTCACTTCTAGCTATCGCGGCTGTTTGCGTCACTTTGGCTCCGGCACCCGCCTTCGCCCAGGCGCCGAAGAAGGCACCGGTCGACTGCGAGCAGGTCAAATGCATCGCGCTGACGTTCGACGACGGCCCTGGCCAGTACGCGGGCGCGTTGCTCGACACGCTGAAGAAGTACGACGCCAAGGCGACGTTCTTCCTCGAGGGCCAGTACGTGAAGAGCCGTCCCGCCTTCGTCAAGCGCATGGCCGCCGAGGGCCACGAGCTCGGTAACCACAGCTACAGCCACCCCGACTTCACCAAGAGTGAGCCCGGGACCATCAGAAGCGAGATCCAGAAGACGCAGGACGCGGTCAAGAAGGCGGCGGGCGTCGAGCCCAAGCTGCTGCGCCCGCCGTACGGGCTGATGGACCTGACGGTCTCCGACATCGCCACCGAGTTCGGCATGCCGATGGTCCTGTGGACCGCCGGCTCGCAGGACTGGAGCAGCAAGAACGTCGAGGCCATCAAGAAGCAGACCATGGCCGTGGCCGAGCAGGACGGCATCATCCTCATGCACGACTGGGTGAAGCAGACCGTCGACGCGATGCCCGCGATCATCAAGTCGCTGCAGAAGAAGGGCTATCACCTGGTGACGGTCTCCGAGGTGACCAAGAGCCAGGATCTCAAGGCCGGCGAAACCTTCCCAACCCCCGCTGGCTGGGACCCGAAGTGAGTATCGTTCACGTTTAACGGAACGACGCTTCGAAGGGGTGCTCCTTGGCCTTCGTGAACTGGGCCCGCAACCAGTCCGGCACCCCCGCCGAGGTGCGTGCGCCGGCCGCCGTCGCGGACGTCGTACGCGCCGTGCGGGACGCCGCGGACGCCGGGCGGCGGGTCCGCATGGTCGGCACGGGCCACTCCTTCACCGGGGTGGCCCTCACCGACGGGATCATGCTGACGCCCGAGGCGCTGACCGGCGTCAGGTCGTGGGCCGGCGACCGCGTCACCGTGCTGGCGGGCACCCCGGTGCGGACCCTGAACGAGCTGCTCGACGAGCGCGGCCTGGCCCTGGCGAACATGGGCGACATCACCGAGCAGACCGTCGCGGGCGCCATCCAGACCGGCACGCACGGCACCGGCCGCGACAGCGGCGGCCTCGCCGACCAGGTCGCCGAGCTGGAGCTGGTGCTCGCCGACGGCACCGTCACGACCACCGGCCCGGGCGAGGACCTGTTCGACGCGGCCAGGGTGGGGCTGGGGGCGCTCGGCATCCTGACGGCCGTGACCTTCCGGGTGGAGCCGGCGTTCCTGCTGCGCAACCAGCGGCGCAAGCTGCCGCTCAGCGACATCCTCGGCTCGCTCGGCGAGCTGACCCGCGACAACGAGCACCTCGACTTCTTCTGGCTGCCGCACACCGACACCTGCCTGGTCAAGACCAACAACCGGCATCCCGGCCCGGCCAGCCCGCCGTCCGCGGTGCGGCACTGGATGGACAACGTGCTCCTGGAGAACACGGTGTTCGGCGCGGCCTGCTTCACCGGGTCCCGCTTCCCCGACCTGATCCCGCGGATCAACGCGGTCAGCGCGGCGACGCTCGGCGACTCCGAGTCGGTCGACGCCTCGTACAAGATCTTCACGGCGCGGCGGGACGTGCGCTTCCTGGAGATGGAGTACGCCGTGCCGCGCGAGCACCTCGGCCAGGCCCTCCGGGAGACGCGGGACCTGGTCGAGCGGATGGGGTGGAAGATCACCTTTCCCGTCGAGGTGCGGGTCACGCCGCCCAGCGACGCGTGGCTGTCCACCGCGTACGGGCGGCCCTCGGCGTACATCGCCTGCCACGTCTACCGGCCGACGCCCAACCCGGCGTACTTCGAGGGCGTCGAGGAGATCATGACCCGGCTGGAGGGCCGTCCCCACTGGGGCAAGCTGCACACCCGGGACGCCTCCTACCTGGGCAAGGTCTATCCCCGCTTCGCCGACTTCACGGCGCTGCGCGACCGCCTCGATCCGCGGCGGCTGTTCACCAACGACTACCTGGACGTCGTGCTCGGCTGATCCTCGCTCGGGGGGTCCGCCTGCTCGGTCGGCTCCGGTGCCGGCTCGGTCACCGGCGCCTCCCCGTCTTCCCCGTCCTCCCCGGAGGGCGGGACGGTGCCGCTCGGCTCCACCTGCTCCGACCGCGTGGGCGTCGGCGTCGGAGTGGGGGTCGGTGTCGGCGTCCTGGTGAACTGCGGGGTCGGCGTGGGGCTGACCGGCGCGTACGTGGTCGTCTGCGGTGTGTGCGCCGGCGCGTCCGTGGCCGGCTCCTCCCGCTTGACCGGCCGCCCGTCGTCCTGCCGCTGGGCCTGCCCCGGAGTCTTGCCGGTCACCTGCTCGTGCACGGTCTGCTGGGCCACGGCCTGATAGGCGAGGATCCCGCCCATGCTCACCCCGAACACCAGCGCCGCGGCCGCCCCCAGCTTCAGCCACGGAAGCCTGCGGAGCGCCCCGGCGGCCTTGTCGATCGCGGGCATGACCAGCGTCGAGTCGCCCTCCTCCGAACCTGCGTCGTCCAGGGGCTCCGCGGGCGGCATGATCCGCGTGCGCTGCTTGACCCGATCTCCCGTGCTCTTGAGATAGTGCGTGTAGACGGCGCTGGCGACCGTGCTGGCCACGCTGACCACCGCCGCGCCGATCACCGTCCCGGCCACGCCGAGATACGAGGCGGCCACCGCCGCGGTGATCGCCGCCAGCGCGCTGCCCAGGATCTGCGGCATGCTCAGCTCGAACTTCCGCTGCTCGCCGCTCATCCCGGAACCAGCCCCCTCTTGATCATGCGTTCGTGTCCACGCGTTCTTGTTCACGCGTTCGGTAAAGACCTGTCTCGTGAATAGACGCGAGCGCGTGTCCTGTTGTTCCTGTGACCTGCGCGACAGGCACCCTTGCCACTCGTGCCCCGACGACTCGGCCTGCCCTCCGTATATCTCGCCGCGGCCGTGGCCACGGCCGCCACGACCGCCGTGCCCCTGGCCATGACACCCGCTTCAGGACTGGCCGCGCGCCCCGCCGCCACCGAGCCCGTCCGCCCGTACATCGTCATCGCGCGCGGCCGCGCGGCGGCCCGCGATCTCGTCGGTGAGGTCAGATGGCGGGTACGGCGCTACTACGCCGCCGCGCTGCCCGGGTTCGCCACCTTCCTGACGGCCCGCGAGCTGGCCGAGCTCCGGGACGATCCCCGCGTACGCGCTATCGAGGCCGACCGGCAGATCCGTCCCCTGGCGAGCCGGCCCCCCGCCCGCGCGCTCCCCGGCGCTCCGGGCACCGGCGCGGGCAGCACCGTGTACGTCCTGGACAGCGGCGTCGGCACCGGCCGCGCCACGAACCCGACCGGCGACGACCTGGCCGCCGGCGACCTGGCCGCCGAGAATCTGGCCGGCGAGGACCGATCCGAGGGGGAACCGTCTCAGGAGGGACGGGCGCTCGACGACCGTGCGCTCGACAACCGGACGCTCGACGATCGAGCGTTCGACAACCGGGCGTTCGACGATCGCGCCTGGCGCGCGTTCGACGCCACGGGCGGCACCGGCCGCGACTGCCTCGGCCACGGCACGCAGACCGCCGGCCGGGTGCACGCCATCGCGCCCAAGGCCAGGATCGCCTCCGTCCGCGTGCTGGGCTGCGGCGGCTCGGGCTCGCTGGCCGACGTGCTGGCGGGACTCGACTGGATACGCCGGCACGCGCGCGGCCCGTCCGTCGCGAACCTGTCCATCGACGGCGCCGGCTCTCTCTCCCTCGATCGGGCCGTCCGAAATCTGGTGCGATCGGGGGTCTTCGTGGTCCAGGCGGCCGATTCCGGGACCTGTCAGGTCACTCCGGGCGGCCAGGCGTACTCGGCGTCCGCCCCGTACGTGGCCGGGGCCGCCGCCCGCCTCCTGGAGCGCCATCCCGCAGTTCACCCGGCCATTTTGGGCAGTTGGCTCAAGTGCACGACGGCACGCGGCGTGATTCGCCAGAATCCGTCAGGGGCCTCTAACCTCCAAATGCGCGACGGCGGGCTCTAGAGGGCATGGATTCCACAAATGTGACCGGCGTCACAGAGTCCCGGGGCTATCCCAGGAAGGCGATGTTCGGACATGCCGGGTACGGTGCTGGCAGGCAACCGGCACACGCGAGAGACTCAAGGGTCCGGGGGAAGAATGGCGACGCTGACGAAGGGACTCGCATGCAGGAGCTCCGACTCGTCGCGGTGAGTGAGGACGGCACCTATCTTGTGCTGGCGACTGCCGGACGAGGTACGCGCTTCACGCTTCCCGTGGACGACCGGCTCCGTGCTGCCGTCCGCGGCAACTTCTCCCGTCTCGGCCAGTACGAGATCGAAGTGGAGAGTCCGTTGCGCCCCAAGGAGATCCAGGCCCGCATCCGCGCCGGAGAGACGGCGGAGGAGATCGCCGCTACCGCCGGGATCCCGGTCGAGCGCGTCCGCTGGTTCGAGGGGCCGGTGCTGCAGGAGCGGGAGTACGTCGCCCAGCAGGCCCAGCGTGTCGCCGTGCGAATGCCCGGCGAGTCCGCCCCCGGCCCCACTCTCGGTGACCTCGTCGCTGAGCGGCTGACCAGGCGTGGCGTGCCCACCGACGAGATCGACTGGGATTCCGCCAAGCGCGACGACGGCCTGTGGCGGGTCAAGCTCGGCTACGTCTGGAACGGTCACACGCGCCACGCCGAGTGGCTCTTCGATCCGCGCAAGCGCCATGTGACGCCCGCCGACGACGAGGCCATGCGCCTGTCGGCCGCCGATTTCGACCCGGAGCCCGCCGTGGTGGAGGACACCACGGTGACGCCGTTCGCGCCGCGGATGGCCAAGCTGCAGCCGGTGCCGCCGCTGGCCTCGGAGCCGTTGTCGTTCCCCTCGGTGGTCCGGCGCGAGCCGGAGGAGCCGGCCGTCGGCTACAACCCGCCGCCCAGGTCTTCCGAGACGGCGTACGCGCGGGGGCCCGAGGTGCCTTCGCGCGAGGCGCCGTTCGACCGCGCCGCTCCACCGCGCGAGCCCTTCGATGCGCCCGGCACCCGTCACGACCCCGGAAGAGACCCGGGCCCGTCGCCGGACTCCACCCGCGAAACCGGCTATGCCCGCCCCGGGGACACCTCGTCCCGCCGTGGCGGGCCTTCGCCGTGGCTGCCCGACTTCAGCCCGGGACGTCCGGCGGACCGCGACACCGACTCCTTCTACGCTCCCGCCGCCCCGACGCCCACGCGCCCCGACTCCCGCACGACCCCACCGCCCACCGCCGCGGAACCCCCTGCCCCAGGGCGCACCTCCGACCAGGAGCGTGCCGCAGAGCAGGCACACGCCGCAGCCCTGAAGCAGGCCGCCGCCCAAGAGCAGGCCGCAGCCCTGGAGCGCGCCGCCGCTCAGGAACAGGCCGCAGCCGCAGAACGCGTCGCATTCTTGGAGCGCGCCGCCGCCCAAGAACAGGCCGCAGCCTCGGAGCGCGCCGCAGCCCAGGAACAGGCCGCAATCCAGGAGCGCGCCGCCGCCCAAGAGCAGGCCGCAATCTTGGAGCGCGCCGCAGCCCAGGAACAGGCCGCCGCCCTGGAGCGCGCCGCAGCCCAGGAACAGGCCGCAATCCAGGAACGTGCCGCTGCCCAGGAGTCCTCCACCGTGGAGGAGCCCGCACAGCCCGGGGCCGTCTCACAGACGCCTTCCCGGACAGAGCCGCTACCCGCCGAGACGGAGACGGTCAGCGAACCGACGCCCGCAGCGCAAGCTCCGGTGCCCGCCGAGGCGACCGTCCAGGCGCCCGCGACCACCACTCCCGCACAGGCAGACACGACCACCGAGCCCGGCACAACCACCGAGCCTGCCGCCCAGGCGGGCGGGGCCATCGAGCGGACGTCCCCGCCTGTCACCCAGGCCGACGCGGACGCGCAGGCCAGCACTACTGCGCAGCCGAGCGCCCAGCCTGACGTCCGGCCCAGTGCGGTCGCGCAGCCGGGCGCTTCAACGAGCCCGGCCACACCGCCGACGGCCGAGTCCAGCGTGGCCGCGCAGTCGGCGACTCCACCGAGCGACGCCACGCAGGCGACCCCTCTGTCGAGCACTCCTGCCGAGCCGACCTCCGCGTCGCCCGCCGCCGCAGCTCCCAAGCCGACGGGTGCGAGTCCCGAGCCGACCGGTGCGAGCGAAATCACCGAGGCCCGCGCAGAGACGGCGAACACCACCGACGCCGAGAGCACGACTGCGGCAGACGCGACGACGGTCAACGCCACAGAGGCCACCCGGACCTCGGCCACCACCGAGCCCCGAACGCCCGCCACCGCAGAACCACCGGCACCGACCACCGCGGAGCTTCAGGCGTCGACCACCGCAGAGCCCAAGACACCGACCGCCGCGGAGCCCCAGGCCCCAGCCGCCGCAGAGCACCAGACGGCTGAACCGGCAGCTCACAAGGCTGCTGAACCGACACCGACGGACGCCAAGGTCACGGAGGTCACGGCGGAGGTGCCCGCACCCGAGCCGACGACGCCCAAGACCGAGCCCAAGACCGAGCCCAAGGCCGAAACCGAGCCCGATGCCGGGGCCGAGCCCAAGACGGAGGCCGCTGAGGCCGTACCGGAGGGTGAGCAGGAGCGTGACAGCGGCGCTCAGCCCGCCGCGCCGGCGCCCCAGCCGAAGCCGCCCGTCAAGGAGGTCAAGCCGCCGGCGCCCAAGCCGAAGCCCGCCCCGTCGGTGCCTGCGGCGCGGGCAGGCAAGGACGAGGCCAAGGAGGAGGAGCCGGCCGTGCCGGTGCCCTCTCCGCCGCCCGCCCCTGCGGCCCGTCCGGCACGCAAGGGTTCGAGGGGCCGCCGGGCCTCGGTGCCGACCTGGGACGAGATCATGTTCGGCGCCCGCCGCCAGGACTGACCTCAGTCACCCGGCACGGCAGCACGCGGAGTCCGGCGCGCCCAGCACCACCTCACCGGCGCGCCAGCACCGCACCCAGGCAGGTGTTCACTCCGGGGGGAAGGCCCATCGGCGCCACCCGGTGGCGTCAGCGCGGCTCGGTGAAGGGCGTGAGCCACTCGGGTGTCACCTCGGCCGGGAACGCCGCCCCCTGCGCCTCCGACACGTCGAGCGCCGAGTAGCCGCCCTTGCCGGCGCCGACACCGGCGATCAACGTCAGCACCCCGGCCCGCCGCTGGAACCAGGTCTGCCGCAACCGCCACCCCACCACCGCCCGGCGTTCGATCACGGCCTGGGAGCGCCGCAACGACCCCGATCGCACCGCCACCCGGACCCCGTCGTAGCCGTGCCCGAGAGACGCGTACCTGTCGAGCCCCAGCGGAACCCCGACCCCGGCGAGCAGCAACTCCAGGACCAGCAGGATCCACCACACCGTCGTCCCCGTCGCCCAGAGCGCCAGAACGCTCAGGGCCGCCAGCAGCAGCCACGGGAAGACGGCGCGGAACAGGCGGCGGTTGCGGGCCACGGGCGGGTGGCCGCGGAGCGGGGCCTGGTAGGGGCCGATCGCGTCGGCGGTCACCTGCTGCGCCACCGCGCGCGGCACGTCGGGCAGGAGTTGCCCGCGCGTCTGGGAGTCGCCGAGCCCGGTGACGATGGCCCAGACGCGTACGACTCCGGCCCACCGCTCGGCGAGGCCGTCCACGATCTCGTAGCCGCGTACCCGCGTCGACTCCAGCGACACGCTGCGCCGGTTGATCAGGCCGCGCTCGGCCACCAGGTATCCGTCGCGGCGCTTGAGCTCGAAGTTCCAGTTGAAGACCGCGTACATCAGCCCGCCCACGAACGGCATCGCCACCACGAGCAGCAGCACCACGGCGAGCAGCAGGTACGGGTGGTCCCAGAGCCACTGGCCGGCGGACCACGCCGCGTTCCGGCCGAACCCCAGCTCGTCGCCCCATTGGAAGGCCAGCCCGATGGCGCCGCCGGCGAGGGCGAACGGGGTGAGGAGGTACGCGCCGGACAGCGGGCCGTACAGGAGCCAGGTGCGCGGCACGCGGATGATCCGCCGCTCGCGTGGCCCGGCGTCCGCGACCTCCGCAACATGCCTCTCGGCCTGGGCCGCGCGGCGCAGGAGGAGGGACTTGAGCCGTTCCGCCTCCCGCTGCGTGACACCGTCGAGCTCGGCCTCCTCGTCGCTGCCGCTCGCACCCGTGTCTATCTTGACCACCGCCAGGCCGAGGAGCCGGTGCATGGGCGGGGTGGACACGTCGACGCCGCGGATGCGCTCCAGCGGGATGGTGCGGACCGATCGGCTGATCAGCGACCGCTTGGTCTCCAGGCGATCGCCGACGATCTCGTACGTGAACGTGGCCCATCTGACGATCGCGAAGATCACGGTGCCGACGACGCCGGCGGCCGCCCAGCCGTACGACCTGGGCGAGAAGCCGCCCACGAAGAGCACGCCCACGAGGGGAAGGAGAAGGGAGGGCAGCATGCGTACCGGATCGATGAGCAGCACCTTCGGGCTCAGCCGCAGCGACACCCTGGGACCCGGGCCATCGAAGCCCCCGCCACCCGGCGGCGGCCCGTAGGCGACGGGCCGCCCCCCGGTCTGAGGCGACGGCATCTCCCCCGGCGGGACCGCACCCCCGGACGGGACCGCACCTCCGGGCGGAGGCGCGTCGCCCGTGCGGGGCGGAGGGGCGGGGTCGGGTGCCGGGTCGTGCTCGGGCGGCCTGGGCTCGGTCATGTCGCGTCGTCTCTGAGCTGTTCGGCCCGCCGCGCCAGTTGCTCCGCGAGCCCCGCCGCCACCACGTGGTCGAGCCCCTTGATCGTCGAGGACCCGGCATGCGACGCCGTCCTGATCTCCAGGGTGGCGAGCCCGAGCAGCCGCTCCATCCACCCTTGCCCCTTGTCGACCGTCTGGATGCGGCTCACGGGCACGAACACCCACTCCCTCGTCAGGAAGCCCGACCGGGCGTAAACGACGTCGCCTGCGAGCTCCCAGCGATGCGTGGCGTACCGGACGAACGGCTCGGCCGCCAGCAGCGGCAGCGTCACCAGCGTGACCACGAGGGGCAGCAGCCACGTGTTGCCGGCGAACCAGCCGGGCACCCACGGCCACCTGCTCCCGTCGAGCCACCGGGCCACCAGCAGCGCACCGCCCAGGAAGAACGCGAACGCGACCACCGACTCCAGCAACCACAGGCGGACCGCCTTGGGCGAGACTCGGTTCACCGGATCGCGTAGCGGACCTGTTGACGTCACAAGGCCCAGCTTAGGGCGCGCAGCCGCGAAGAAGATCTGCGCGCGGGCGGTGAAGGGGCGTGGTGAAGATCCGCCGGACGCCCCGGCGTGTCTGCCGACCCGCCGTTCGGCGTGGGTGCCATGCTCGGTGGCGGCCGGCCGCAGGCTGTCGCGCTTGGCCACGTCGGCGGCGTCACGTTCGTGCCACCCAGGCCCGGCCGGCGCAGGACCGCACCACCGCGCGTGTGCCTCACGTGACGTGGCGGCCGCCGCTCACCGCGCTCCGCGCCTTTTACCTCGGGCGGCGATCTGGCGCACCTGGTTTTTCCCCCAGCGCCCGACCGAAACCGATGTCCGTTTTGTCGCGGTCGCCGTCCGCACTCCGCCCCGCCCCCGCCCCGAACGAAGCAGCAGGCGGGAAGGGTGCCTTGGTACGCCGCTCCCCGCCGGCCCCAGGAACGGCGAAGGTCATTCCTGTGTCGAAGGTCACTCTCCGGATGCCAGGATTCTGGCCGGTTTCGGATCCTTTACCGACCACCGACCCTCGGGAAACGGTCTGCGCACCGCCGAGAGCCGCGTAGCATCGTCCGACATGGGGCTGTGTAACACGGCATCACGCGTGCGACGCATCGCTGTCAGTGTGACGGTGGTGGTAGTCGCGTTCGCACTGTCAGGTTGCGGCAGTCTCTTCGGCAGGTCCGAGGCCAAGGAGATCGCGGAAGTCAACGTCTCAAGCCCGGAGTTGCGCGACGGCAAGCCGCTGCCCAGCGGATACTCCTGCGAGGGTGACCAGGGCAGTCCGCCGCTGCGCTGGTCGAGTCAGCCGCTTACCGACGCCAAGTCGATCGCGATCGTGGTCGATTCCCACACTTCATCCGAATCGGCCGTGCACTGGGTGCTCTACAACATCCCGGCGACCACGACCGAGCTGGGCCCCGACGCCGCGGCCGACCCTCCGACCGGGTCCGGCCAGGCGAAGGTGACCAGTGGCAAGGTGGGCTACGAGCCCCCTTGCGTTCCGGGCAGCTACCGCTTCACCGTCTACACGCTGAGTGGCAAGGTCACCGTCCAGGAGGGCGCCTCCCTCTCCGAGGTCTTGAAACAGATCGCGGACAAGACCATCGCCCGAGGCCGCCTGACGGCGGTCAACATTCAGTGACGGACCGGACACTGCAGGCTTTATAGGTGTACCAATTCTTCACGTAGGGTGTGACAACGCTCATAGTGGTCAGACACAATCAGATCCAATTGTTAGGCACTGGTGATCAAAGGGGGAAGATCGCGTCGATGGCCGCGCGATCTCACCGGCGCCGAAGGGAGGCCATGGCTTTGAGGGTGGTGCAATGATCGCGGTCGTAGTCAGCTTGGTCGCTGTCGTGCTCCTCGTGCTCGTCGTCGTGGCACTGGGCATGCGTTCGATGAATCGCCGGGAGAGTTCTCTCCCTCCGGAACGGCTGAAGGAGATGGCCGAGAAGGAGGAGATGACGACGATACGGTCGACCGACGAGTTCGCCGCGCACGAACCCCGGATGAACAATTTCAGCCCTGACTTCAGCCCCATCGGCGAGCCCAAGGTGAAGCCCGTGCGCACGGGTCAGCGTGGCAGGCGTGGCGTCGACGAGTGGGGCAACCCGAGCTCCGACGATGAGGACGAGGAGTTCTGGGCCAACATCCGCAGCGACGCCGAAGAGGGCGGCTTCGGTGCCGGTGGCACCGTGGCGGCCAGGAAGGGCGCCTCTCGTCCCGTTGAGCGCGAGCGTCCCGCCGAGCGACCGGCCGACCGGCCCGCCGCCGAGCGCCCTGCCGAGCAGCCCGCCGAGCGGCCCGCCGAACGCCGCAAGGAGCGTCGTGGCGAGCGTCGTGCCAAACCGCAGCCGGCGACCGCCGCCGCGGCCGACTCCGACGCCACCACCGTGCAGGCTCCCCTGCCGCGACGCCCGGCCTCCGCTCCGGCCGCCAACCTGGCCGATCTGGTAGAGCCCGCCGGCCGCGCCACTCCCTCGCAGTCCGAGCTGGCCGACCAGCGCACCATGACGTTCGCGGCCCCGACGGCCGACGTGATGACCATCCTCGGCGCCGGCGCGCAGGCCGTGCCCGCCACGCGTCCCGAGCAGGCGCCGTCGTCCGGCTCCTACCCGTCCGCCGGCGGCACCGGCTCGTTCGCCGCGACCAACGGCACCGGCTCCTCCTTCTCGTCCACGACCACCGGCACGGGGTCCTTCTCTTCCACGACCACCGGCACGGGGTCCTTCCCGGCCGTGCCCGCCGCGTCGGCGAACGGCACCGGCTCCTTCCCGGCCACGAGCCCCCTTTCCAGCGGCTCCTTCCCGGCCGTGCCGGCCGCGCCCATCCACGGCGCCCCGACGAGCGACCCCTTCCCCGCCTACAGCGGCACGCCGGACCCGCTCGACACCACCTGGACCGCCCCGCCCACGCCGGTCACGTCCGGCGCCTGGCCCGCCCCTCCCGACATCCTCGACGACCCCTCACCGTCCTACGGCTCGGGAAACTCGTGGCCGGCGTTCGAGCAGCCCGCCGCGCGCGCGTCCTATCCCAACTCCTACGAGGTGCGCCCCGGCTGGGCCGTGGCCGACGACTCCGACCCGCTCACCGGGCCGTCCCCCGCCACCGGCACCCCCACGGTTCCGGCCAGGGCGGTCTCGGCCTACGACGACGTGCTGTCGGCTCCGGCCCCGGCCCCGGCGCCGCAGTCCACGTTCGCGTACGAGACGGGCGACATCACCACCGTGGGCGGCGCCTGGCCTGAGCCGCCCGCGAACGGCGCTCCGAACAGCTGGCCGGCTGCGTTCGGCGGCCAGCCGGCGCCCGCCCAGGGCACCGGCGCGCAGGACGGTGGCACGCACCGCCGCTCGCCCGAACAGGACTACCCGCACGATTACTATCGGTGATCTTCAGGCGCCATTAATGGGTAAAACCCATGTGCTGTACCCCTAAAGCGGGGCCGACGGAGCAATAGGGTTTGCTCCATGTTCCCCGACACGAAGAGTAGCTGGCTGAGCACCCTCCGGCATGACGTGCCAGCCTCGCTCGTGGTTTTCCTCATCGCGGTGCCCCTGTCTCTCGGCATCGCGATGGCGTCCGGAGCGCCGCTGGCGGCCGGGCTGATCGCCGCCGCGGTGGGCGGCATCGTGGCGGGCGCGCTGGGCGGGTCGGCCGTGCAGGTGAGCGGGCCCGCCGCGGGGTTGTCGCTGGTGGTCGTGGACCTCGTGCAGACGTACGGGTGGCGGGCCACCTGCATGATCACCTTGCTGGCGGGAGCCGTGCAGCTCCTGCTGGGGGTGTTCAAGGCGGCCAGGGCGGCGCTCGCGGTGTCGCCGGCCGTCATCCACGGCATGCTCGCCGCCGTCGGCGTGATCATCGCACTCGCCCAGCTCCACGTGGTGCTCGGCGGCACCTCGCAACGTTCGGCCGTGGCGAACCTGATCGAGCTCCCCGGCCAGATCGCGGACCTGCACGGCCACAAAGTCGCCATCGGCCTGCTCACGATCACGGTGCTGGCGGTGTGGACGCGCCTGCCCAAGCCGGCCAGGTCGGTGCCGGCGCCGCTGGTCGCGCTGCTCGCGGCGGGGCTGGCCGCGTGGTTCTTCGACTGGGACGTCACGCGCGTGGACCTGTCCGGCAGCATCACCGCGTGGGCCTTCCCCGTCCTGCCGCAGGGCGACTGGCATCTGGTGGCGGTGGCGGTGCTGCTGGTGGCGCTGCTGGCCGGGTGCGAGTCGTTGTTGTGCTGCGTGGCGGTCGACGGCATGCACGGCGGCCGGCGGGCCGACCTCGACCAGGAGCTGACGGGCCAGGGCGTGGCGAACATGGTCACCGGCGCGCTCGGCGGCCTGCCGGTGGCCGGGGTGATCGTGCGGAGCAGCACCAACGTGCTGGCGGGCGCCCGGAGCCGGTGGTCGGCCATTCTGCACGGGGTGTGGGTGCTGACGTTCGCCCTCGGGTTCGGCTGGGCGATCAAGCTGATCCCGCTGGAGGCGCTGGCGGCGTTGCTGGTGTTCATCGGCGTGCAGATGGTGAACCTGGGTCACATCAAGAAGGTGCACGGCCACGGCGAAGTGCCCGTCTACGTGGCGACGCTGGTCACGGTCATCGTGCTGGGGTTGGCCGAAGGCGTGCTGGCGGGGCTGGCGCTGTCCGCCCTGCTCGCGCTCCGCCGCCTGACCTGGGTCACGGTGCTGAAGCGGGAGGACCGCGACGGCCGGATGCACGTGACGATCTCAGGGTCGCTGACGTTCCTGGGCGTGCCACGGCTGACGCACGAGCTGCGCACGGTCCCGGCCGGCACCGCCGTGGACCTCGACCTGAACATCGACTTCATGGACAACGGCGCGTTCGAGGCCATCCACTCCTGGCGGCTGCACCACGAGCGCATGGGCGGCACGGTCGACATCGACGAGCTGCACGACGAGTGGTACACGCTGGCGGCCAGCGGGGCGCGCATGTTCCCGGTGAAGTCGCCGCCCAAGGCGCCGGACCGCTGGTGGCTGCCGTGGGCGCACCGGCGCCGCCCTGAGCATCCGTCCGCGCCGGCCGACGGTGCGGCGGAGTGCCAGCTCACGGTCGGGGCGCGGGAGTTCCACCGGCGTACGGCGCCGCTGGTCCGGCCCATCTTCACCGAGCTGGCGCGCAAGCAGCAGCCGACGCACCTGTTCATCACGTGCGCGGACTCCAGGATCATGCCGAGCCTGATCACCGCGAGCGGTCCCGGCGACCTGTTCACGGTGCGCAACATCGGCAACCTGGTGCCGCGCAGGGGCTCCGAGCTGAACGACGACTCCGTGGTCGCGGCCATCGAGTACGCGACGCAGGTGCTGGGCGTGCACACGATCACCGTGTGCGGCCATTCCGGCTGCGGCGCGATGGCCGGGGTGCTGAGCGGCGGCGTACAGGCCGGCAGCCTGCCCGGGCTGCGCAGGTGGCTGCGGCACGGGGACCACAGTCTCGCCCGGTTCATCGAGACGGAGGGCGACCGGCTGCACAGCGGGGCGCTGGACGTGTTGTGCCGGGTCAACGTGCAGCAGCAGCTGGAGAACCTGCGGACGTACCGGAAGGTCGACGAGCAGGTCAGGGCGGGGAAGCTGGAGCTGGTGGGGTTGTACTTCGACATCGGCTCGGCCCGCGTGCACATGGTGCCGCCGCTGCGCCCGACGCTCTCCGTGAAGATGCCCGCCCGCAAGGTGGTGCTGACGAGCGAAGACTAAGTCCTCGCGAACGAGGCCAGAACAGGTCCCCGCTGATGCCCGCGACACTGCTGTACGGCTCTCGGCTCGGGGCTTGCGCTTCTGCGTAATCCTCCGCAGACCGGGCGGCGGATCCGGGGTTAGTGTCGCGGGGCAGCGAGGTTCTCCACGAAGCCCACGGCGCTCCTCGCGACGCCGGTCCTAACTCCCAGGGGCCGGAGGGGCGGAGGTACCCACTGTCACGCTATGGCCCCTGAACGGGCGGCCGATCATAGCGAGACAGCGGGGCTGTCACCTCCGCCCCTCACCACGAGCGCGCTGCACCACGGTCGCCATAACCCGTCGCTCGGCCTAAGCCGACGAACTTCGTAGCTGATCGATGTACTTGCGCAAACTGGCTGCGTTGGGGTGCTCGAATCCTCGCGCCGCCTCGTGATCGCCAACGCCCGCTGCCTCTGGGTGTAGGCATGCTGATGAAGCCCCTGAGCAGAGGAGAAGCACGCGGGGAGCCTCGTGCGGCATGATCGAAATCAGCCGACCCCCGGAGGCCCCCTGCCGCGGCGGCTCCGTTTCCCGCCCGGCTGATCGGAACACATGAAGCCGCGAAGGTGTTGCGGGATCCGCAGTGTTCTGATCGCGGCGGGAGAGGATGCGCATGCGCGCGCTCGGTTTCAAGGCGAACGGCGGCCCGGAGGTCTTCGAGGAGATCGAGGTTCCAGTGCCCGAACCCGGGCCGGGGCAGGTGCTGATCCGTGTCGCGTACGCGGGCGTGAACTTCGCCGAGGTCCAGCACCGTCGCGGGGAGTTCGGCGAACCTGACGGGCACGACGGCTACGACATCCCCGGACTCGAGGTCTCCGGCACCGTCGCCGGGCTCGGGACCGAGGTGCTCGGCCTCGAACTCGACGAGCACGTCGCCGCATACCTGCCGGCGTTCGGTGGATACGCCGAGTTCGCTGTGACTGATGCCGCTTTCGTACGACCGGCAGGCGCGGTACCACCGGCCCAGGCCGCCGGTCTGCCGTGCGTGTTCCCGACGGCGTACGGCATCTTGATCGACGCCGGGCGGCTGCGCGCTGGAGAAAGCGTCCTGATCCATGCGGCGGCCGGCGGGGTGGGCTCGGCCGCGGCGCAGATCGCGCGGACCCTCGGCGCGAAGCAGGTGTTCGGAACCGTCGGCGACGCACCGGGGAAACTGGAGCACGCGCGCACGCTGGGCTACGACGCGGTGTTCTCCCGGGACGAGTTCGCCGAAGAGATCCTGGAAGCGACCAACGGGCGCGGCGTGGACCTCGTCCTGGACCCGGTGGGCGGCGCGACCCGCAAGGCGAGCTTGGAACTGCTGGCCCCGTTCGGCCGCGTCGTCGCCTATGGCGACCTCGCGCTGTCCGGTGATTGGACGGCCGACGTCTGGGACCTGTGGAAGAACAACAAGACCATCGCAGGCTTCAACATCGGCGCGGTCGCACGCAGAACGCCGAACGCGATCGGCACCTACCTCTCCCAGGCCCTCGACGCCCTGATCCGCGGCGAACTCAACCAGCCCCTCCCGAGCATCGTGCCGGTGCTCGACGCACACCATGCCCATCACCTGCTGGAAACCGGCACCACCACCGGCAAAACTGTCCTGGCCGTCTCGCCGTAGCAGCTGTCCCGCTGTCCTGCGCGAGCGCGAGCCGGGGTGTGCACGGTCAGGAATTTCTGGCTCTGGCACAAAGATCGTGATGCCGTGACAGCGCGTGATCACGGTCGCGGTTCCGCAACTGACCGCGCATGAGGGCGGCCGCTTCGTAAAGAT